>JANMSA010000249.1:0-3848 GCA_031388865.1 Acidobacteriota bacterium
CCATCTGCTGGCTCCGGTCCCGCGGCTGCCAGGTCTTTCCGCCGTCCTCCGAGCGATAGAGTCCGTTCTTTGGCGGCTCCGCCTCCACGAACGCATAAACGACGTCCGGATTCGAAGGCGCGACGGTCACCGCCACACGCCCCCACGGTTTCGATGGCAGGCCGGGCGACGACTTCGCGTCGAGCTCCGTCCAGTTGGCACCGCCGTCACTGGACTTGAACAGGCCGCTGCCGCTGGCCGCGTTCGGCCCATCCCCGCCGGAGCGGAACGTCCACCCTTTGCGGCGGAAGTCCCACATGCCTGCGTAGATGGTCTTCGGATTCTTCTGGTCGAGTGAGAGCATCGAACAGCCCGTGGAGAGGTTCGCGCCCTTCAGCACTTTCTTCCAGGTCGCCCCGCTGTCGGTGGTCTTGTACAAGCCGCGCTGGTCGCTATCGCTCCACAGTTTTCCGGGCGCGCAGACGTAAACGGTGTTGGAGTCGGTGGGATCGATGGCGATCTTCGAGATCCGTTCGGACTCCTGGAGGCCGACGTTGGTCCAGCGGTCGCCCCCGTCGGTGGAGCGGTAGACGCCGTCCCCGATGGAGACGCTGTTGCGCGTCCACGACTCGCCCGTGCCCACCCAGATGGTCTTCGGGTTCTTCGGATCGATGGCGATGGCCCCGATGGACTGCACTCCCGCCTTGTCGAAGACCGGCTTGAAAGTCGTGCCGCCGTTGACTGACTTCCACACTCCCCCGCTCGCGGCGCCGGCGTAAATGGTCAGCCGCTTTCCTTCTTTCACGACATCGAGCGCAGAGATGCGGCCCGACATGGCCGCGCTGCCGATGTTGCGTGCACCGAGTCCGGAGATGGTGTCGGAGTCGATCTTGATCGCTGTCGCGCGCGCTTCGGCACGAGGAGCTTCCGCAGGGGGAAGACTCCTGGGTGCAGGCATCGGCTCGTCGGGCGGTGCCTGCGCGCCCGGCTTCGAGAAGCGCGCGTTGCTGAGGGCGACATTCGCCGCGATGTTCTCGAACGTGAACTTCTGCCGGTTCGGGCTGCCCTTGACGCCAAACTCCACGGCGTGAGGGAGGTACCATCCCCCGACGGACTTGTAGTCGCCGAACGTATTTTCGTACTCCCGTTCCACCCCTCGCACCATGCGCCTGGTCTCGATTTTGATCGGGACGTAGTAGTCGGTATCCATGAAGAAGGTGCGCACCTCGCCGTCCACCATGGTGACCTTCAGCTTGTACGCATCAGTCCCCTCGACAGCCTCGGTGCCGGCGTACTCGACCTTGTTGCCCTTCTGCTGATGGTTGATGAGCGGTCCGTCAAAATCGGCGGCGGAGACGATCGACTTGAGCTCATCTTCACTCAGAGTCTCGACGTCCTTCTTCCCATCGAACGGCTCGATCTTCCAGCCGGTCGCTCCGTCCCAGGCCGTGACGGCGGTCATTCCCTGCAGAGTGAACTCCTGCCGGACTCTGTTCGGTCGCTTGTTCTCCTCGGCGATCTTCGCTTCGAAGCCACCGCCGCCTGTGTAGATGCCGGTGCGCACGAGGGTGTGGACGGACTGGATTCGCTCCAGGCCACCGGAGTTGCGGATGTACTTCGCGATGATCTCGTCCGCTGTCTGCGCGGCGAGCGAGGTGGCGAAAAGGATCAGTCCCGTGACGACGAGCGCGGTTCTGCGCATTCCTGACTCTCCTTCGACTGCTTGTGGGCCCTCAGGCTAAAGGAGAAAGGGCAAACGGGAAAGCTTTACGCGCCGAATCGCCACCAACCTGTCATCCCGAGCGAGGCAGCTGCACGGAGCGCCGGTGACGTGAACGATGAATCTGTCATCCTGAGCCGCGTAGACGGCGAAGGATCCCCCGCCGATAGCACGTGTCGCGCTCCGAATCAGGGGATCCTTCACAGCGCTACGTACGCCGGCTCAGGATGACAAGCGGCGAGCCAAGAAGACGGCAAACGAGGAGTGTCAGCGCATACGACCTCCGCAAGAATCATCACACCGCCCGCCGTGATACGTTCCGGACGATGACTCCCCTGCTCGACGTGCTCCAGCGGCGCTTCCCCGACTCGTCGAAGACGACGCTGCGGACGATGCTGCAGAACGACCGCGTGCGCGTGAACGGCGCGCCCGAGCGAAACGCGAAACGGGAGGTCGCCGCGGACGATGTGCTGGAGATCGGAGCGAACGTCAATCGCATCGACGCGCGCGTGCGCATCCTCTACGAGGACACGGACCTGATCGTGGTGGACAAGGCCTACGGCCTGCTCACGGTGCCGAGCGACGAGGTGAAGTACGAGACCGTCGAGAACTTCCTCAACGAATATCTCGGCGGCAGCACCCGCATCCAGCATGTGCACCGCCTCGACCGCGACACGTCCGGCGTGCTCGTGTTCGCAAAGAACGGCCACATGCGCGACCAGTTGGCGGAACTATTCGCGACGCATGACATCGATCGCGTGTATGTGGCCATCGTGTACGGCAAGCTGAAGGAACCCTCCGGCACGTTCCGCTCGTTCCTGGCCGAGGACCGCAACCTGCGCGTGCGCAGCGTGGCCGACGCGACGGAGGGAAAGGAAGCGATCACTCACTATCGCACGGTGGCCAGCGGGCGTCGCTACTCGATGCTGGAGCTGACTCTGGAGACGGGACGCCGCAACCAGATTCGCGTGCATTTGTCCGAGGCGGGATATCCCATCGTCGGCGACATGATGTACGGCAAAGGGCGCGACCTGGAGCTCCAGCGCCTGGCGCTCCACGCGAAGGAGCTCGGATTCGTGCATCCGCGCACAAGGAAAAAGGTGACCTTCGGGGCAGAGTTGCCCAAGGCCTTCCGCGAGCTGAAACTCTAACGAGGCGCCTCAGACAGACGCGAGCGGGGTTCGCGTGATCGTGTTCGAGGCGACTAACGGTTCAGCACTCAGCCGCGCGAACCGCGACGGCAAGATGGTAGAACCTGGCAGGGCAGAAACGCAGCGGTTCGTGTCCGCTGCAGTGCAGAGTTCGCCGCCGACGCGGTAAACTCTGCGCGTGACGAAGAGTGCAGAGCACCTGCTGAACGAGGCGCTTCAACTCCCAGACAGCGAGCGCGCCGAAATCGCTGCCAGGCTGATTCAGAGCCTGGATACGGAAGCCGACGTTGACGTGGACGCGGCCTGGGCCGCCGAGATCGAGCGACGGTGCGCGGCTCTCGATTCGGGCGAAGCTGTCACGTCCGACTGGGCTGACGTCCGTCGGAGAATCGAGAGCGAGATCTTCGGTAGGTGAAGCACGTCCGTTTCGATTCCGAAGCCGAAGCCGAACTGCGGGACGCGATCGTTCGCTACGAGGGTGAACGCAGAGGTCTGGGGGACGAGTTCTGGTCTGAAGTCCAGCACGTCCTGCGCTTGATTGAAGAGCATCCCGAAATCGGTGGAAGAGTCACCCGAGTTCGACTCCGCGACATCGTCCGCCGCGTTCCCGTCCGCCGCTTCCCTTATTTCGTCATCTATCGCGAACGAGCTGCCGATCTTCAGATCATCGCGGTCGCCCACCAGAGCCGGCGTCCGGGGTATTGGCGATCCCGAGGCGGCTAACGGCCCGCCGCTCACCGGCGCCGACTGCACGCGAAGAGTACCGCACTCGGAGCACTGGTAACGCGGTTGACCTCGGCTGCACCGCCGAGTTAGGCGTCGAGGCTACCTTTCCCAATAGGACAAGTCTCTCTTGAGATGGACTGTCATTTCTGCCGGAATTGAACTTAAAGACACCGAGGCATTCCGCGCATGCCATTCGCCCATTCTCACTCGCGTCGGCGCCACTTCCGCCAGCAAGGAGACGGCGACGAAGTAGGTGCGGTTCGATTCCGGCT
>JANMSA010000195.1:0-4345 GCA_031388865.1 Acidobacteriota bacterium
GCCTCGCACATCGCGGCCGCGGTCTCGTTGTGGCGCACTGCCTCCTCGATCCTGCCAAGCTGCCAGTAGGAGTACGAAAGGCTGGCAAGGGCCCGGGCATGTGTGCTCACGTCATCCGTCTCGCGAAGTCGCAGCTCGAGAGGCTCCAGAATCGCCAGCGCTTCCTTGAATTTGCCGCTCGAGAAGAGAACGTGCGTCTCCGTAATCTGGGCCGCGGCAAGCCGCGTCAGGTCGCCGAAACGGGTGAAGGTCTCGGTGCTGAAGCGGCTGTGCCTGGTGGCACGAACCGTCTCTTCCATCGAACGCAGCGCGAGAGCCTTGACGACCGAGACGCGCGCGCGGTCGTACTCGTCCACCACACACGCATCCAGATTGAGCTCCGCGCGCTCCGTGGCCTGCACGGACTCGGCGTACCGGCCCACGTAGAAGAGCACGTACGCGCGATCGCGCCACGCCGCTCCCCGCAGATGCGCGACCGTGTCCGACGCGAACGTCGTCGGATCCAGATGATCCGCGATCTCCGTGCTCAACGCGGTCATCTCCAGCGCGTCCGGCGGCACTGTCATCAGGACCTTCGTCGTTTCCTCAACGAGCGTGCGCACCACTCCTGCCGTGCGCCACTCCGGGTGCTGTCGCAGCCGTGGCATCCACTCTTCGCGCACGCCGGCCAGCAAATCGCACAGGATCGCTTCGGCCTGGGTGTCCTCGAAGCTCATGCGATCCGCAAAGGCGCGGAGGGTGGCGATGGTCGATCGCACGGGCTCCACGTCGAGAACGCGCGAGTCCCAGACATCGCTCTCCTCGAGCGCGGCGGCGATCATCTGGAACGACTCCAGCTTTTCCGCACAGACAGGGCACGACGGGAGATGGTCGTCCGCGCGGGCAAGGTCGCTCCCCATCAGGGAGATCAACGCTTCGTCGTCGTAGTGGCGGTCGACCGTCATGGCTCTGCTCGAGTTCATTTCTTCACGCTCGTGATGTTCAGGTAGATCTCGCGGACTCGCTTCAGACAGTTGTGGATCAGCTTCTCCGCGTAGCGGTTCGTCGTCTCCAACTCCCGCGCGACGTCCGATGCCGCGCGCCCTTCGAAGTAGTGCAGCCAGAGTGTCTCCCTGCAGCGAGGCTGCAGGTAGTCGAGCGCCTGACGGATGGTGATCCTCAGTGCGAAGCGCTGCTCCAGGGAATGCGTGTCGGGATCGCTCGTGTCCGCGAAGTTGTCGGGCAGCGACTCCGTCCGTCCCTGTATGCGCCAGTAGTGGCGGCTGGCGTTGCACATCGCGGCGACGAGCCAGGCGCGGATATTCTCGATCTTCGTCGACGTCTGCAGGAACGAGAGAAACACTTCCTGGATCAGATTCTCTGCGTCGGGATCCGGGACGCGGAACTTGCGGCAGGCGACGTACATCAGCAGCGTGCGGTGCTCGATGTAAAGCGTCTCCGCGGCGTCCGCCGCGCGGGAGGGCGGCGCGGAAGGGCCGCTCTCCACCCTTCCCCCGGGCAAGGCGGTCACAACGTCGCTCGCATCAGATTCGTGCACGGCGGCCTTCCCTTCGCCTTCCTGACCAGCGAATCTGTGTAGATTAGCGGATTTTAGACGCATGTGACATCCCAGAATGCGACCGCAAGGCCGCCGCCACGCAAAAACCACTGACTGAGTAGAACTCTGGATTCCCGACAGGATACCTCATTTACCGTCAGATTCTCCGGATGGATGGACATCATCTCGCCCGAGGGACGTCCGATGCTATTCTCCGGCGCCCATGAATGCCGACCAGACCAGAGCTTTCGTCGACGAGACCTGGAGCTCGTCAATCGTGCCTACGCTCGAGCAATACATCCGCATTCCGAACCAGTCGCCGCTGTTCGATCCCGAATGGAAGCGCAACGGCCATATGGATCGCGCCGTGGCGCTCGCCCGGAGCTGGGTCGAGTCGCAGGGAGTGAAGGGACTGAAGCTCGAAGTGCACGAGCTTGCCGGTCGCACTCCGATCATCTTCATGGAAATCGAGGGCGACGCCTCCTCGACGGTCCTCATGTACGGCCACCTCGACAAGCAGCCGGCCATGGTCGGCTGGGAAGAGGGACTCGGGCCGTGGACGCCCGTCCTGCGCGACGGGAAGCTCTATGGCCGCGGTGGCGCCGATGACGGCTACGCGATCTTCGCCACCGTCGCCTCGATCCGTACCCTGCAGGAGCAGGGGCTTCCCCACTCGCGCATCGTCGTGCTCATCGAGTGCTGCGAGGAGAGCGGCTCCACCGATCTTCCCGCGTACATCGAGCTGCTCGCGGAGCGGATCGGCACGCCGCGCCTGGTCATCTGTCTCGACTCCGGCTGCGGCAACTACGACCAGCTCTGGATGACGACGTCCCTGCGCGGTTCCATCGTCGGCAACCTCACCGTGGAAGTGCTCACCGAAGGCGTGCATTCGGGCGACGCCAGCGGCATCGTTCCCTCGAGCTTTCGCATCCTCCGCCAGCTCCTGGAGCGCCTCGAAGACGGGAAGACGGGCGAGATCCTCCCCCCTTGGCTGCACGTGGAAGTCCCCGCCACTCGCCTCGACGAAGCCAAAGCCACCGCCGCCGTCCTCGGCGACGAGACCTGGAACAAGTTCCCCTTCGTCGAAGGAATGCAGCCCGTGACGAAAGACCCGCTGCAGGGGCTCCTCAACCGCACGTGGCGGCCCATGCTGGCCTACACCGGACAGGCCGGGTTCCCGGATCTGGTGCAGGGCGGCAACGTGCTCCGCCCGAAGACGTCCATCAAACTCTCCCTGAGAATCCCCCCCTCCCTCGACGCGACCGATCTCGAGCGCAAGATGAAGGAGTTGCTGGAGAGCGATCCCCCCTACGGAGCGAAGGTGCTCTTCGAGGCGGAGAAAGGGGGCGCGGGCTGGGTGGCGCCGCCCATCGCGCCCTGGCTCGCCGACTCGGTCGAGCGTGCGTCACAGACGTACTTCGGACAGGGGGCGATGACTTTCGGCGAAGGCGGCTCCATCCCCTTCATGGGCATGCTCGGAGCGCGCTATCCCCAGGCGCAGTTCCTGATCACAGGCGTCCTCGGACCGGGAAGCAACGCCCACGGCCCGAACGAGTTCCTGCACGTCCCGTACGCGCAGAAGCTGACCGCATGCGTGGCGCAGGTGCTCACCGACGAGCGGAAGAGCGCGTAAGCGACTCAGCTTCCCACTGTCTCGTCCAGCCGGGCCGGTGCATGGCCCTGCAATGGCCCGGCGGACGATGAGCTCAGCTCTTCAGGAACGCGATCAGGTCGCTCGCAAGCTGCTCTTTGTCGGACACGAAGAGTCCGTGGGGCGAGCCCTTGTACTCGATCAGCTTTGCACCGCGAATCCCCTTTGCTGCTGCGCGTCCGGTCGGGTCGATCGGAACGGTCTTGTCTGCCGTCCCATGAATGACCAGGGTCGGAACGGAGAAGGCAGCGAGGTCTGGCCGGAAGTCCGTCGTGGCGAATGAGCTGGCACACGCCAGAGTTGCCTTGAAGCTCGCTTCCATCGCCGTCTTGCGCGACCACTCGAGCACTTCGTCGCTGGCCTTGCCGCCGAAGAAGTCTTTGAAGAATCCGCCGAAGAACTGCGCGCGATCCTTCTTCATCCCCTGTGTCATCTGCGCGAAGATCGCCGCATCGACGCCTTCCGGGTTGTCCGCTGTCTTCAGGAGATAAGGGACGACCGAGGCGATCAGCCCTGCCTGCACGACGTTCTTTCCTCCATGACGGGACTGATAGCGAGCCACCTCTCCGCCCCCCATGGAGAAGCCGACCAAAGTCGCGTCCTTGGCGCCCGTCTCCTGAATCACGGCCGCCAGATCGTCCGCGAGGGTGTCGTAGTCGTAGCCATCGAACGGCTGGCCGGACCGGCCAAACCCGCGGCGGTCATAGGAGATCGCGCGGAAACCAGCGTCCGCGATGGCCATCGCCCCCTCATCCCAACTGTCCGCCGAGAGCGGCCAGCCATGCAGCAGAATCACGGGACGCCCGCTGCCCCAGCTCTTGGTGTACAGCTTTGTGCCGTCACTCGTCTTGATGTAGGTCATGGCGTGCGTGAGGCGCAAGCCCCGTGCCCTAACCGCACCGTTTCCAGTGCGATTGTCCTGACCCGGATACGGCCTACCGGCGTCGCCCGAAGCTCGAGTGACCGCGTTGAGCCGTTTTTCACGCCGGAGGCGTGGCGGCGAATCGCCGGTGGTTGAGCGCGTAGCGCAATACCACCGGAACGTGCGATGGGTTGTCTTGCGCCCCGGCCGTAGTGGGCTGGCGCCACGAGTCGCAACGGTGCGCCATGCTCTATCGACAACGGCTCGCCGTTAACCGATCCGCCAGCAACACGTC
>JANMSA010000223.1:0-4569 GCA_031388865.1 Acidobacteriota bacterium
AGAGCCTCACCACGGACCAGCTCCAGCGGATCGGGAGCGGCGGGCCGCAGATCATCCTCAACAACACCTATCACCTGATGCTCCGGCCGGGTGTCGACCTGGTGGAGAAGCTGGGCGGGGTGCACAAGTTCATGGGGTGGGACCGCGCGGTCCTCACCGATTCCGGCGGCTTTCAGCTTTTCTCACTCGCGGCCATCCGCAGGATTCGCGAGGAAGGGGTCGAGTTCCGCAGTCACATCGACGGATCGCCATACTTTCTGACTCCCGAAGGATCCGTTCAGATCCAGACGCGGATGGGCGTCGACATCGCCATGGCCTTCGATGAGTGTCCGGCGAACGGCCTTTCGCATGCCGAGGTCGAGAAGTCGATGCTCCTGACGCACCGGTGGGCGAAGCGTTCGCTCTCCGCGCGGACCACCTCCGCTCTGTTCGGCATCGTGCAGGGAGGTGTGCATCTCGATCTGCGCAAGCGCAGCGTCGAAGAGATCGCCGCCCTCGACGTGAACGGGGAGTTCGACGGTGTGGCCATCGGCGGTGTGTCCGTGGGCGAGACGAAGAACGAGATGTTTGACGTGGTGAACTACACCGCTCCGCTGCTCCCTGCCGACAGGCCGCGCTACCTGATGGGTGTCGGAACGCCGGAAGACCTGGTGAATGGTGTGGCTGCGGGCATCGACATGTTCGACTGCGTGATGCCCACGCGAAACGCGCGCAACGGGTCGCTCTTCACGAGTTTCGGGAAGGTGCACATCAGGAATGCGAAGTACGCGGCGGACGAGCGTCCGTTGGATCCGCGCTGCTCGTGCACCACCTGTACGACGGTTTCCAGGGCCTACCTGCGACATCTCTATGCGAACGATGAGATCGCCGCATCGGTGTACAACACCATCCACAACCTTTCGTTCTACCTTGACTTGATGGGGGCGATCCGGCAGGCTATCGCGTCCAACTCGTTCAACAATTTCCGCGAAGAGTTCCTGTCGCGGCTTTCGAGTGAAAACCTATGAATGCGATAGCTCTGTTTCAAAGCACGGGTGGTGGCGTGGCCGCCATTGCCAATTTTCTGCCGATCATCGCGATCGGCCTCGTTTTCTATTTTCTGGTCCTCGCCCCGGCGAGCAAGCAGCGGAAGAAACAGCAGGAAATGCTGAGCACGCTGAAGAAGGGCGACCAGGTCCTGACGTCGGGCGGGATTTACGGGACGATTCAGGGTGTTGAGCCCGACGCCGTCTACCTCAGAATCGCCGATAACGTGAAAGTCAAGGTAGCGCGCTCTGCGATCTCCGGTGTCGTGACCGGCGAGTCTGAGTCGCAGTAGCTTTTTTCCTGTCCGGAGGATTTCTTGAAAAGAAACATCATTTGGAAAATCGGGTTGATCCTCGCCGTGCTGGTGGTGTTCACGGTCGCCATCATCCCGACGAAGAACAATCCCGAGCCGATCCGCCGCGGGCTGGATCTCAAGGGCGGCATTCAGCTGCTGATGCGGGTCAACGTGGAAGAGGCGCTGCGCCTCGAGGTCGACCAGGCCATGAACGTACTCCGCACACAGGCCACCGCCCAGAACCTGCCTGTGCCGGCCGCACGCCGCATCGACGACACGACCTTCGTGACGACTCTCGGCCCCGGCGTCGCATCTGACCAGTACGAGCGTATCGCGGCGGACTTTCTGCCCACATTCAGTCTGGCCCGTTCGGGCACCGAGATGCGCTTCACGATGAAACCGGGGTCCGCGCAGGCGTTGCAGCGTGACACCGTCGAGCAGGCCGTCGAGGCCATCGACCGCCGCGTGAACGCCCTCGGCGTCGCAGAGCCGATCATCGTCCCCGAGGGCAAGGACCGCATTGCCATCCAGCTCCCCGGCGTCGACGATCCCGCGCGCGTGAAGGACATCATCAAGAGGACCGCGCAACTGCAGTTCCGGATGGTCGAAGGCGCTTCGGCACCTACGGCCGAGGCGCTGTTCCAGCAGATTCCGATCAATTTGCGCGAAGACGTGGAGATTCTGTCGGGCAACAGTGAGGACGACATGGGCCGCGTCACGGGCCTGCAGTATTACGCCGTTCGCAAGAACGTCCCGGTCAGCGGCCGCGATCTGAAGAACGCCCGCGTGCAGAAGGGTCAGGTCGGAGAGCCGGTCATCGGCTTTTCGCTGACGGCAGAGGGAGCCCCGAAGTTCGCGGAGCTCACCGGCAACAACAAAGATCGCCAGCTCGCGATCGTGCTCGACAACAAGGTCGTTTCCGCCCCGAGGATCAACGGTCGCATCGATGGCGACGGGGTGATCGAGGGCAGCTTTACCCAGCAGGGCGCCGCCGACCTTGCCCTGGTTCTGCGCAGCGGCTCGCTGCCGGCATCGCTGACGACGCTCGAGGAGCGCACCGTCGGTCCGTCGCTCGGTCGCGACTCCATCCGGCAGGGGTTCACGGCCGCAGCGATCGGCTTCACGCTGCTTGTGCTGGCGATCATCCTCTATTACAAGGGCGCCGGCCTGAACGCCGTGTTTGCGCTGCTGCTGAACCTGGTGATCCTGCTGGGCATGATGGCGTACTTCAAGGCGGCTCTGACGCTGCCTGGCATCGCCGGCATCATCCTGACACTGGGGATGGCGGTCGATTCCAACGTGCTGGTCTTCGAGCGCATCCGTGAGGAGATGCGCGAGGGTAAGACCGTGCGCGCATCCATTGACCAGGGCTTCACCCGCGCCTTCGCGACGATCATCGACACGCACATCACCACGATCATCTCGGCGCTGTTCCTCTTCCAGTTCGGCACGGGTCCCATCAAGGGCTTCGCTGTCACTCTTCTGATCGGTCTTGGAGCGTCCGTGTTCACGGCTTTCTTTGTGTCGCGCATGATCTTCGACATCGTCTACAAGCCGACCGATCAGCCGAAAGCGCTCAGCATCTAACCGCGGGCGAAGGACATCACAATGCAGATCTTCAACAATCCAAATTATAACTTCGTGAAGTACCGATGGCACGCCGTCGTCGTGTCGACGATCATCATCGCCGTGGGTCTGGTGATGTTTCTCACGCGCGGCGTGAACCTCGGAATCGACTTCGCCGGCGGCGCGAGCATCATCCTCAAGTTCCGCGAGCAGGTACCGCTCGCGCAGCTCCGCAAAGAGGTTCAGGGAGCCACCCTTCAGCAGTACGGACGCGCACAGGACAACTCCGTGCTCATCCGCCTTCCGCAGCAGAAGCGCGAGGGGGACTATGCGGGCGCGATCGTCAGCAAGCTCCATGATGACCTCAATCGGCAGGGGGAAGGGAAGGTCGACCTCAACTACCGCGGAAGCGACCAGATCGCGTCGCTGCTGATTCAGGCTGATCCTGACAAGCGTGGCAGCAATCCAGCCTCTCTCGATCATTACCGGAACCTGGCCAGAGCGATCATCAGCAAACGCTCCGAGCTGGGCATCTTCCGGAACATGAGCGAAGTGACTTCGGCTCCGGGCGTCACCACCGGTGTGGCGGGCGTGCTCAATCAGCAGACGTACCTGGGCCAGTTCAACGTGCTCAATCAGGAGACCGTCGGCCCGCAGGTCGGGGCCCAGCTCCAGCGGAAGGCGCTGTTCGCGATCATCCTCTCGTCGCTGGCGATGGGCCTCTACATCTGGCTGCGGTTCGACCTGGTCTTCGGCATCGCGTCGATCGTCTGCATCATCCACGACGTCCTCATCGCGCTCACCTTCCTGCTGCTGCTGAACCTGGAGTTCTCGCTGAATGTGGTCGCGGCCATCTTGACGATCGTCGGCTACTCCATCAACGACACCGTGGTGATGTTCGATCGCATCCGTGAAAACGTGCGCAAGGTGAAGAAGGGCACGCTGTCGATGGCCGATCACCTCAATCAGGGCATCAACCAGACCCTCTCACGCACCATCCTCACCTCGGGAACTGTGTTCCTGGTCCTCCTGGCGATGCTCGTCTTTGGTGGGGAAGTCATTCGCAGCTTTGCCTGGATCCTCACCATCGGCGTGATCAGCGGCACGTATTCAACTCTGTACATCATTCCCGCGGTGGTCATCGCGCTGGACAACTGGCGCAGCAACCGTCGTCCCGTACCCGCCGCTGCTGCCCGTGTGGAGTCCCCGCGTGTAGAACCGGCAATGGGCAAGCGCCGGGTCACCTAGTTCCCTCACTTCGCGTCACTGATTTGCGGCGGGCGAGAGCCCGCCGCTTTGCTTTTGTTGCTGGTTGCCGGTTTGGTTACTGGTTACTGGTTACTGGTTGCTGGTGTTGTCGGTTGTCGGTTGTCGGTTGTCAGTTGTCAGTTGTCTGAGAGGTTTCGTGTAAGAGAAGGACCGCACACAACGGTCAACTGGGGAACCCATCAACCGGCAACGCGAGCCTTGCCGGCACGGCTAGGCTGTGGCCGCTGGAGGCGGCCCGTAGGGTAGCCGGTGGCGAGAGCAAAGCGAGCGACCACCGGACTGCGCCGCCTCCAGCGGCGATTTTCTGCCGCGAGCAAGCCACGAAACCTCTCAGACAACTGACAACTGACAACCGACAACCGACAACCGACAACACCAGCAACCAGTAACCAGTAACCAAACCGGCAACCAGC
>JANMSA010000240.1:0-3143 GCA_031388865.1 Acidobacteriota bacterium
ACCGACAACCGAGAACCGACAACACGACTACCGTGCTTTCAGTTGTCTGCGACTCGCCGTCGTCCGGGCCATGAGGCGCAGACAACCGACAACCGAGAACCGATAACACTACTGGGCTTTGGGCATCTCCACCACCACGCCACCGTCATCGCGCGTCCCCGCATACAGCCGCTTCAACTCTTCGTCGCTGGACATGTGGAAGGACTCCTCCTCGTCCGGAAAGCGTCCCTCGCGGACATCGAGGAGGAAAGCCTCGAGGGCTCTCTGCATGTCCTGCGCGATGTGTGCGTACTGGCGGACGAATTTCGGCGTGTGGCCGTCGTAGATGCCGAGGACGTCGTGGAAGACGAGGACCTGGCCGTCGCAGGAGGGGCCGGCGCCGATGCCGATCGTCGGAATCGAGATCTGTTCGGTAATCAGCTGCCCGAGCTCGGACGGAACGCACTCCAGGACGACCGAGAAGCAGCCGGCGCGCTCGAGCGCAATCGCTTCATCGAGCAAATGGCGCGCGTCCTCGGCGTTCTTTCCCTGCAGTTTGAATCCTCCCAGCGCGTTGACCGACTGCGGCGTGAGGCCGATGTGGCCCATCACCGGGATCTCCGCGTCGAGGATCGCCTCGATCGTCCGGATGCGGGACGGCTTCGCTCCCTCCACTTTGACCGCATGCGCGCCAGCCTGGATGAACCGGCCCGCGTTGCGCACGGACTCCTCCACCGACACGTGGTAGGAGAGGTAGGGCATGTCTCCGACGATGAGCGACGTCTTCGAGCCGCGGACGACGGCCCGGGTGTGGTGCAGCATGTCCTCGACCGTGACGCTCAGCGTGTCGGGGTAGCCGAGGACCACCATTCCGAGAGAGTCGCCGACCAGGATGACATCGGCTCCCGCAGCATCCGCGATCTTCGCGCTGGGGTAGTCGTATGCGGTGAGCATCCCGATGCGGGATTTCGACTTCATGGCGCGCACAGCGGGGACGGTGACTTTCTTTCGCAGGTTGCTCATTCACTCCTCCGTGGGCCAGGAGGAGCGGTCGGTACGATGAACGATGAACGATGAACGATGAACAAAGGCTCATGCCTCGGTTCATTGTTCAACGTTCATCGTTCAGCGTTGCCTACACGTCTCGTCCCGGTCCGACTACTCAGGATCCAAGCGGCACGTAGTACTGCGTTCCCTTTTGAGCATTGCGAACCTGCTCGACGAGCTGTTCGAAATGCTCAGGGGTGTTCACGAAATCGATCTCCGTCGAGTTGACGACCAGCAGCGGCGTCTCGTCGTAACGGTAAAAGTAGTGCGAGTATGCCTCGCTGAGCTCCTGCAGATACGACGACGAGATTGCTTTCTCGTATGCCCGCCCACGCTTCTTGATGCGCTTCAGCAGTGTATCAAGGTTCGCCTGGAGGTAGATGACCAGGTCCGGCTTGGGGACCTGCTCGTAAAGCAGATCGTACAGCCGGTTGTAGATCATCAGCTCCGAATCGTCCAGGGTCAGGTAAGCAAAAACCTTGCTGCGCGCGAACGTGTAGTCGGTGAGGATGAGGTTCGTGAACAGGTCCCGCTGCGCGAACTGCCGCATCTGGTCGAACCTGGAGAGCAGGAAGAACAGCTCCGTACGTAACGCTGCTCCCCGCTTGTCCTTGTAGAAATCGTCCAGAAAGGGGTTGTCCGCGTCCTCGAGCACCTTCGTGCCGTGGAAACGCTTCGCCAGCAAGCTCGTCAGCGACGTCTTCCCGACCCCGATCGGTCCCTCGATGGCGATATGACGCCAGGGCAGGCTGGACATTGGCGTCAGGATAAACGATGAACGATGAACGATGAACGATGAACACGCGGGCGGAGGCGTTCCTCGTTCATCGTTCGTGGTAAACCCCGCCTCTGGTACCACGTCGGCAGGCTCGGTTTGGCGTCAGGATGAACGATGATCACGCGGGCGGGGGCGTTCATCGTTCATCGTTCACCGTTCATCGTTCGTGGTAAAAGCGCCCCCTATGCTGTCGATCGAAGACTATCGCCTGAGCAACGGCCTCCGCGTCGTTCTCAACGAAGACCACTCCGCGCCCCTCGTGGCCGTCAACCTCTGGTACCACGTCGGCTCCAAGAACGAGCGCCCCGGCCGCACCGGTTTTGCGCACCTCTTCGAGCACATGCTCTTCTCCGGCTCCGCCAACGTCGGGAACAACGAACATTTCCGCTACGTGCAGTCCGTGGGAGGGGTGCTCAACGGAACGACGTTCTTTGACCGCACTAATTACTTTGAAACATTACCGTCAAACTATCTTGCGCTGGGTTTATGGCTGGAGTCGGACCGCATGGGCTTTTTCCTCCCGGCCCTGACGCAGGAGAAGCTCGACATCCAGCGCGAAGTGGTAAAGGAAGAGCGTCGGCAACGCTACGACAACGTCCCCTACGGAACGGCGTTTGAGCGGCTGCTCGGCCTCGCGTACAACGCCGAGTATCCGTATCACTGGCCGACCATCGGGTCGATGCTGGACCTCGAGGCGGCTTCCCTGGACGACATTCGCGAGTTTTTCGCCACCTGGTACCGTCCGGACAACTGCACGCTGACGATCGTCGGCGACTTTGTACCCGAAGAGGCGAAGCGACTGGTGGAACATTACTTCGCCGGCATCGAGTCCGGAGGATCGTTTCCACCGTTCGAGGCGAAGCGGGTTCCCGCGGGGCACGAGGTGCGCGAGACGTTCCCGAGTCAGGTGCAGCTCCCGCGCATCTACCGGCTCTATCACCTCCCGAACATGGGGGATCCAGACTGGGTCGCCGCGGACCTTTTGACCACCATCCTCGCCTCCGACAAAGCCAGCCGGCTCGACCGGGTGCTCGTGCATGAGAAGCAGATCGCGCAGGACGTCGCCACCTACGTACTCCCGACGGAAGCGGCCGGGATGATGATGCTGCAGGCGACCGCGAGAGAAGGAGTGTCGATCGATGCCATCGAATCCGCCATCGATGAAGAAGTCGCCCGCCTCGCGCTGGAAGGCGTCACGGACGATGAGCTCACACGCGCGAAGAATCGCGCGGAGATCGAGTTCGCGCACCAGCTGGAGACCTTCGACGCCCGGGCTGACCTGCTGGGCATGATGTCGACGTACTTCGGTGACCCGTCGCTCATCCATCGCTGGCTGGAT
>JANMSA010000244.1:0-3354 GCA_031388865.1 Acidobacteriota bacterium
CGAGTCTTCGAGTCTTCGAGTGAACAGACGACGCACGATGGTTCAACCCCTCGAAGACTCGATCCCTCGAAGACTCGATCCCTCGAAGACTCGTAGACTCGAAGACTCGTAGACTCGTAGACTCGTAGACTCGTCTGACCCCTCGTAGACTCGAGTGTACCGCCTCGGTTCAGACAGCAGTTGACTGGATCGGGGCGGATGCGCTTCACTGCGCCGTTTGGTTGGTCATCCATTTCCATGCTGCGCGAAGAAAAATCTGATCGGAGCCGGCGCGCAGTTCTCGACGCCGCCCTCTACCTGTTCTCCCATCAGGGCTACAGGGGCACGACCATGCGCGACATCGCCGGACGCGGGAGCGTGTCGACCGGAAACGTCTACCATCACTTCCCGGATAAGGAAGCGATCTTCCTCGAGCTGATCGATGAGTACTTTCGGATCGCGGACAGCGAGCGCTTCCCCTTCCGCCGCGTCCTGGCTGCCGGCCAGCGCTTCCCGGACAACATCGAACAACTCGGCTTCGCAGCGCGCGACAGCATCCGCCAGTTCCGCCAGTACCACCTGCTCATCCACGTCGACGTGATCGAGTTCGCGGGGACACACATCCAGAAGTTCTATGGAGAGATGGGCGAGCGTTTCACACGCATCTGGGAAGAGCAGGGTGCGCTGGACGACATCCGGGCGCGGTTGCGCCCGACGGTCTCCCCCACCTCGGCCATCCTCCTCACCACACGCATGTTCTTCAACTACTTCTCGCTCGAGATTCTCTTTGGCGTGCATGCCCCCTTTGGAAAGGATTCGCGAGAGGTGGTCGTGGAGATCGCGGACATCATTCGCAACGGTGTCTGCGTCCGTTGACGTCCCCAACCGAATGTGGTCGCCCGAACAATACGAGCGTCCTCGGCGACACGCGCCCTACTTCTACACATACAAACGCATCCTCCTCCACGCCACACTTCAGTACACTTAGCGACGGAGGTCCATCCCCATGACAACCTGGATCGGCCGCGTCTGGCGCGCGGCCCGACGGCTGTACCTGTTTGTGCTGCCCCTGCGTTTCAGCGTGCTGGCATTGGTGATCGTGGCATTCGCGCTGCTGATCTCAGCGCAGGGGTACGACATCATCGCCAACCTGGCCGAGGACGACCCGACCGGGGCGGAACCGTCGCACGATGGGCAGCGCGCCGGCTATCTCGCAGGAGTGATCTTCCTGGCACTCCAGGTCTGGTACTGGTCGAGACAGATGTTGCACCTCGAGCCGCAGGAGGGACGGCCGTCTGCCAGCGAGTTCCCGGCGCTCACGTCCTGGCTGCCGCGCATTCTCGGCGCACTCGCGTTTCTCATCGCCATTGCTGCGCTGTGGCGCGTGGGCAGCAACTACGGCGTGCCGGAGCCGGTGCACGAGCTGAGGAAGCTGGGGATGTTGCTCGCGATCGCGCTGATCGCATTCCTCACCTTCGCGATCATGCGCAGACGCTCCAGCAGCCACAGCGCATCGGATCAGCGCACACTGCGCCAGTTCCCGCTGAGCACGAAAGTGCTGATGGGCGGCAGCATCGTCATGGCAGCAGTACTGTTCATCTGGTCGACGTTCTTCGTGCAGTCGACGGTGATCATCGGCTCAGCATCGGTCGTCCTGCTGGCGCTCGCCTTGAGCGTTTCTGTGGGGAGCGTCATCGTCTGGCTGGGCATGCGCGGCAGCGTTCCGGTGCTCTCATTCCTGCTGCTTTGGGCTGTCATCATCAGTCCGCTCACCGACAACCATGTCGTGCAGACCTTGCCCGGCGAGCTTGTCGTCAGACCAGCGATCGGCGTCGCGTTCGACCGGTGGTTCGAGCGTCTCGACCGGGAACACCCGACCGTGAACGGGAAGCACCCGGTGATCCTCGTCGCGACCGAAGGGGGAGGCGTACGTGCTGCCTACTGGACCGCGGCCGTGCTCACTTCGCTCACGGACACAATCGAGACCTTCGACGAGCACACGTTCGCCATCAGCGCGGTGTCTGGCGGCGCGCTTGGCTCCACCGTCTACGACGCGCTGCTCGTGCGGGGAACCGACATGCGTGCAAAGCTCGACGAGTACACTCCCCAGGGCAGCGAGCACCGAACGTTGCGCTTCGCGGCGAAGCAGATGCTGTCGCAGGACTCGCTGGCGCCAACGATCGCCGCGATGATGCAGCCCGATCTGGCACAGCGCTTCGTGCCTTTCCCAGTTTTTCCGGATCGAGCGCGCGCGCTCGAGGGCGGATGGGAGCGCGCCTGGCGCGGCGCCGTCGCACGTCGTGATGGCCGCCTCGACGACACGTTCGCGGGCGGCTTTCTGGCGATGATGCAGGGCCGCGAGGACCGCATTCCGGCTCTGTTTCTCAACGGCACGATCGTGGAGACCGGCCAGCGGATCGTGGCCTCGAATCTCGACATCGATGATCACGCCGACCGCGCCGACCAGCTCTCGGAAGCGGTCGATCTTTTTGAGGCGATCGGTGGCGACCTGCGCGTGAGCACGGCGGTCGATAACAGCACACGGTTCACGTATGTCTCTCCCGCCGCCACGTTGCTGCGCGCAAGGAAGGGCAACGGTGGCTCGCCGCTCGACTGCAAGCCCGGCGCGCGCTGCGAGCACGTCGTTGACGGCGGCTACTTCGAAAACTCCGGCTCGGCCACCATCTCCGACGTGATCGAGGTGCTGGAGCGGAGCAAGTACGCCTCGCGAATCCAGCCGCATGTGATCTTCATCCAGTTCCGCATGGGCACACCTTCGCAGGTGGGCTCCAGTGAATACGCGAACGAGGTTCTCTCTCCCGTCCGCGCGCTGGCGGCCGTTCGCGGCGCGCATGCGGATCTCGCCAGCGCGGAACTGAAACAGCAGATCCTCGGCAACTACACGTCCTTCGAGCTTGTCCAGACGGATGCCGTGTTCCCCCTGGGGTGGCTGCTCGCTGACCGGACGCGCAACCTGATGGACAAGCAGATGGGGCCGAACAGCGCAGAAAACGGCGCAAACATGCGGCGCATCGCGACGCTGCTCCGGCAGCCGCTGAAACGGGACCTGGTGCAGGAGCTCGCGGCAAGGGGTGAGCGGGCGCCGAAGTTTCAGTGAGTTGGCGGTTGGCGGTTGGCGGGTTTAACAGGAAACGGGTTGTCAGTTGGCGCGTAGCGATCAAGGTTCGACACGCTGGAGGCGTGATGGAGAACAGCCGGTGGTTGAAGCGCGTAGCGCGGGTACCACCGGTTGAAGGGTTCCCATCCCTGGCGCCCCGGCAGAGGCGCAGGACCCCGGTGGGACGCGTGGTCCCGACGAAAGCTCCCGCGGATCCCGCGCCCCTGCCGGGGCGCAAATACAAACCATCACACGTT
>JANMSA010000296.1:0-3649 GCA_031388865.1 Acidobacteriota bacterium
GGAGTTGCTGGAGAAGTAGGCAAGGGCGTAGGGACGAGGGACGAGGGACGAGGGGCGAGGGACGAGGGGCGAGGGACGAGAGACAAGGGGCGAGGGACGAGGGGCGAGGGACGAGAGACAAGGGACGAGGGGTTGAGAAACTCGGCCGTTGGGCTTCCTCCCCTCGTCCCTCCTCCCTCCCCTCGCCTCTCGTCCCTCCCTACTTCCTTGGCAGCATGTAGGTCACCTCACCGCTTCTGGACATGCCCAGATCCTCGCGGGCGATGCGCTCGATGGCGTAGGAGGACTTCCTCACGCTCTCGATCTCGGCCCGCAGTCGGGCATTCTCGGTCTCGAGCTTGCCGATGTCGGCTTGCAGTGCGTCCACTCGCGTGCGGGCGTGCTGCAGCTCCGGCAATCCGCGGTCGCTGAAGATGAACGAGATCGCGAAAACGCCGAACAGCACGCTGGCCAGCAGGACCACGACTTTGAGCGTGACCTGCGTCACGCGACGCGATTCGTGGACGGAGACGGAAGGAAGCATCCGCCGTGTAGTGTACGCACATATAATTCGTCCGTGAAGTACGATCAGGCCTCGAACCCGCTGACTGAGCGATATGCGTCGCGGGAGATGTCCTATCTGTTCTCCCCCAACTCGAAGTTCCGGACCTGGCGGAAGCTCTGGATTGCACTGGCCGAAGCGGAGCAGGAACTGGGGCTTCCGATCACCGATGCGCAGATTGCGGAGCTGAAGGCCAACGCGGAGAGCATCAACTTCGAGGACGCGGAACGCCGCGAGCGCGAAGTGCGCCATGACGTGATGGCGCATGTGTACGCGTACGGCCTCCAGGCGCCCGGCGCCAGAGGCATCATCCATCTGGGCGCGACGTCCGCTTACGTGACCGACAATACGGACATCCTGCACATGGCGGAAGGGCTGCGCATCGTGCGACGCCGCGTCGTGCAGGTGATGGCCAGACTGCGTGAGTTCGCGTGGCAGTGGCGTGCGACGCCAGCACTGGCATTCACGCATTTCCAACCCGCGCAGCTCACCACGATCGGCAAGCGCGCCACGCTGTGGCTGCACGATCTGCTTCTCGACTACCACGACCTCGTCTTCCGCGAATCGCAGCTCGCCCTGCTGGGCGTCAAGGGTGCGACCGGAACGCAGGCGTCGTTTCTCAATCTTTTCGGAGGCGATGAGGCGAAGGTGCACCGGCTCGAGGAGGTGGTCGCCGAGAAGATGGGGATGCGCAGAAGCTACCCGGTCGCCGGCCAGACTTATTCGCGGAAGGTGGACGCTCAGGTGGTGAGCGTGCTCTCCGGCTTCGCGCAGTCCGCCTCGAAGTTCGGCTACGACATGCGACTCCTCCAGCACCTGCGCGAGATCGAGGAGCCTTTCGAAGAGGAACAGATCGGCTCGTCCGCGATGCCGTACAAGCGCAACCCGATGCGCGCCGAACGGATCGACGCGCTGGCGCGGCATCTGATCGTGAACTCGCTCAACCCGGCCTTCACCGCAGCCACACAGTGGTTCGAGCGGACGCTCGACGACTCGGCGAACCGACGCATCGCCATCCCCGAGGCGTTCCTCGCAGCGGATGCCATCGCGTTGATCTATGACAACGTCGCCGGTGGCCTGGTCGTCCACGAGGACGTGATCGCGACGAACGTCCGGCGCGAGCTGCCTTTTCTGATGACGGAGAACGTGATGATGGAAGGCGTGAGCCGGGGGGGCGACCGGCAATTGCTGCATGAGCGCATCCGCATTCACGCGAAAGGCGCGGCAGATGCGCTGAAGGGCGGCGCCTCTGAGAACGACTTGTTCGAGCGCATCGCCGGGGACGAGCTCTTCGCGATAGACCGCGCGTCCATCGAGCGCCTGTCTCGTCCGGAAGACTACACAGGCCTTTCGCGACAGCAGACGGAACGCTTCCTCGTGGAAGAGGTCGACCCGCTGCTCGCGAGAGAGGGAACCGACGTCCTGGCGAGGGCGGAGGAGCTGCGCGTATGAGTCTTTCAGTCGTCGAGTTTTCGAGTCTTCAAGTGGCGTCGAGCGTCTCTCCTCGAGGACTGGAAGGCTCCAAGACTCGCAGGCTCGTCCCGGCGATGATGGTGCTCGTCGCGCTTGCCTACGGGTGTCGCACGACCGCCCCGACTCCCGCGCCGCCCGCGGAGGCGTTGCGCGGCGTCGCCAGCTGGTACGGCGAAGAGTTTGCCGGACGCACCACGGCGAACGGAGAGATCTTCGATCCGGCGCAGCTCACCGCCGCGCACCGCACGCTCCCGTTCGGGACAGTGCTCGACGTCAGCAATCCCAGGACGAAACAGACGGTCCGTGTACGCGTCAACGATCGCGGGCCATACATCGGTGGTCGGGTGCTGGACCTGTCTTACGCGGCTGCGCAGAGGATCGGGCTGATCGAGCCGGGGATCGGCGAGGTCGAGTTCGCGCTGGTCAAGGTGGGCGGCGGCGACCGCGAACCGCCGGCACCGTTCGAAGCCATTGTGGATATCCGGCCCTCAACCAGGCCGGCAAAGACGGCGTCGCCGAAGACGTTGCCGCCGCCGAGTGTCACGGCGGGCGATCCGCCGGCAGTCGAGCCGTTGGTCGACCGTGTCGAGGTGCAGGTCGAGCGCGGAGGCATGGTCACGCGTACGCAGGTGGCGGCCGACGGTCGCACGCTCGAAGAGGTTCCGGTGGACGGTGAAGGTGCCCGCGCCGGTCCATCGCAGCCCTCACCAGCCAGAATGCCGAGTCGTTCGAGGCCGGCGGTTTCGCAGTCCACCAGCAAGCAGTTTGTCGTTCAGGTCGGGGCGTTTTCGATGGAGGCAAACGCGCGGGCCCTGCAGGAGCGCCTCGCCGCAATCTCGCAACGTGCGCACATTGTCCACGACGACCTCTATCGCGTCCGCATCGGACCGTTCGCAACGAGGGATGAGGCCGCGGCTGCGCGGACGACCCTCGAGACGAATGGCCTGTCGGCGATCATTCTGAACGAATAGTCAGACGAGCTCGCTCTCGGCAAAGAAGAACGCGATCTCCAGGTTCGCGTTCTCGTCCGAGTCGGAACCGTGGATGGCGTTTTGCTCGATCGACTCACCGAATTCCTTCCGAATCGTGCCCGCATCGGCTTTGGTCGGGTCCGTGGCACCCATCAGCTTGCGGAGGTTGGCGACGGCGCCGTCGCCTTCGAGAGCGACGGCGTAGACAGGGCCGGAGGTCATGTATTCGACGAGGTTCCCGAAGAAGGGGCGCTCGCGATGAACGGAGTAGAACGCCTCCGCAGTCCGCTGCGACAGAGCAATCTTCTTGACGCCGAGAACGCGAAACCCCTCGGACTCGATGCGGCTGATGATCTTCCCGAAGTTTCCCTTGCGGACAGAATCAGGCTTGATGATGGTGAAGGTACGTTTGGACATGGGCGCGGATTATTGCATAGAGGCCGGGGCTGGCCCGGAGGGTTGCGAACGCCGTCATCCAGAGCGATGAAACGGTGTCGGAGCACGGGTGAGGTGAGCGATGACAACGGCTGTCGTCTGCTCGAGGGCGCCCCCTCATCCGCCTTCGGCACCTTCTCCCCCGTGCGCGGGGGCGAAGGCTCTCGAGGGGAGGTGCTGCGGGACTTGCCCGTCGCACGCTCCCCTGGAAGAACAAGCATCGAGAGCC
>JANMSA010000333.1:0-1746 GCA_031388865.1 Acidobacteriota bacterium
CGAAGCGCGAACGATCTCGCAGCTCAACCACCCGAACATCTGCACGCTGTATGACGTCGGCGAGAATTACCTGGTCATGGAGCTGCTGGAAGGGGAGACCCTGGCAGATCGCCTGGTGCGCGGACCGCTTGCGGTGAACGATTCCTGCGCGGTGGGCCTTATCGAGCGCCTCGGCGATCTCCGCTCCGTGCCTGAGCACCTCATTCAACGGTAGAGGTCCGCGCGCCAGGCGATCTGCCAGCGTCTCCCCTTCCAGCAACTCCATGACCAGATAGTTCTCGCCGACGTCATGGAGCGTGCAGATGTTCGGGTGATTGAGCTGCGAGATCGTTCGGGCTTCGCGCTCGAAACGCTCTTTGAACTGCGCATCGGCTGCCAGATGCGGAGGAAGAATCTTGATGGCCACGACCCGATCGAGCCGCGTGTCTTTCGCTCGAAAGACCTCCCCCATCCCGCCCGCCCCGATGGGCGCAAGAATCTCGTAGGGCCCGAGGCGTGTACCGGCAGCGAGGGTCATGGGATGAGCGATTATCGCATCAGCGCGGTGGGCAGCGAAGATTCAGAACCCGGCCGGCTGAACGAAACCCGCGTAAGGGCGGGATGCACGCCGGCACCTCGATATCCGTCGCCTCCGACCCCGATGACGAGATCGACCACACGCCTACTGCTCGAAGCGGTTCAGGATGATGTTGAGGCTTCGGGCATTGGCACGCTCGGGCCGGCCTGTCAATCATCAGGAAACGCTGACCGTCAGAGCTGACGTCGCACGACTGAACCACCTTCAGGGCTGCCCTGTCGAACGATCCGGGAGCCACTCGCCGAGGGGAGCTACAATCTCGTAAGGCCCGGGAGGGCTTCCTGCGTCCACCTCTCGCGCTCCCTTAGCGAGGTGATATGCGCCACGTGGTGCCTGCCATGCCACGCGTACAGGCCCAGGAGCCAGTCGACGGTCATCGTGCCGTGCTGGGGATGGGTCAGACGGCGCGCGAAATCCGCGTCCTTCAAGGAACGCCACAACGTAACCCAGCGTCCATGCAACGACTCGAGCAGCATCAGCGATGTCTCGATGGGGGTATCCCGCGAGTCGGGCAGCTCCGCCCACACCGCTTCGTCATACGGCTTGATCACCGGCTCATCCTCGGTCAGCGCGAACTTCAGCCGGATGTAAGCGTTCATGTGGCTGTCGGGCACATGATGGACGACCTGCCGGACTGTCCATCCGCCCTCGCGGTAGGGCGTATCGAGCTGGCGACGATCGAGTCCCCGCACGGCCTGGCGCATGCGAAGCGGGGCTTCGGCGATGACGTCGATGAATGCGCGACGTTCGTCGGCAGACAGCAAGGTCCGGCCATCGAATGTGCCGACGGGATAGCGCGGGTCGCTCATTCAAAAACCTCCGTAGTTCAATCTATTGTCTTACAGTGCACGAGGAGGCCTGAAGATTTTCAGCAACAGAGATTTGTTACGGCTTCCATAATCTGGAATGAGGTCAAATCGCCCAATAAAAAAGCCCTGCATCGTGCAGGGCTTTTTCTAACTTCAAAAAGGTCGTTTACTCGTCGTTCCCCACGGCGCGTCCGAACGGTGCCCAGAGAATGTGCGTGACTTCAAACTCCGCCTCTCCGTTCTTGCTCATCCCCGTGACCATGATGAAGACATTGGGACGGCCCTCCCCGTCGAAGCGGACCGGCGTGCCCCACTGGCCTGCGTCGGCCAGGATTTCCCCAATCGTCTGCGGGCGCGACA
>JANMSA010000350.1:0-2811 GCA_031388865.1 Acidobacteriota bacterium
CCGTCGCCCGCTCCCCTGGAAGAACAAACATCGAGAGCCTTCTCCCCTCCGCAGAGGGGAGAAGGTGCCGAAGGCGGATGAGGGGTCACTCCCGTGCCACTCACCAGGCTCGTGCCGGGTGCGCACCGCGCGTCATCACCACTTCCACGGCAGTCCCTCTGCCGTTCCCTGGCTCGGGATGACAGCAGCCAACCGGCAACACTTCACAGCCGCGCGACGACGAGATCGAGCAGGCGATTGGCAATCACGCTCTTGTCAGCCCGGGCGATGCGCGTGACGGCGCCGTCCCTGCCGATCACCAGAACCTCGTTCTGATCGGAGTCGAAGCCGATGCGGATGTCCGCCACATCGTTGGCAACGATGAGATCTGCGCCTTTACGCGCAAGTTTCTCGCGTGCGTTCTTCTCCACCCCATCCGTCTCCGCGGCAAAGGCGACGACGAAAGGGCGTGTCGAGAGGCGTGCGACGTCCGTGAGGATGTCGGGATTCTTCCGCAGGGTGATGGTCAGCTCGTCGCTGTCGTCGCTTTTCTTGATCTTGCGATCAGCGATCATCACAGGGGCGAAGTCGGCGACGGCGGCGGCCTTGATGAGGATGTCATGGTCGGGTGCGGCAGCCAGCACGACGCCGTGCATCTCGCGAGCGGTGTGGACGCGCACCAGCGTGACACCGGTGGGCACGGCGACGGATGTCGGTCCTGAAACGAGCGTAACCTGCGCACCTCGGCGACGCGCGGCGTCCGCAATGGCGTACCCCATCTTTCCCGACGATCGGTTCGAGAGATAGCGCACGGGGTCGAGCGGCTCGCGAGTCGGGCCGGCAGTAACCAGGATGCGCCGCCCTTCGAGATCGCGACTGGTGAAGCGCGCCTTTACGAGATCGACGAGCGCCGGCACATCGGGCATCTTCCCGGCTCCCTCTTCCCCGCACGCCAGCAGCCCATGCACAGGCTCGATGATGCCTACCCCTCGGGCGCGCAACGCGGCGATGTTCTGCTGCACGGTGGGATGCGCGAGCATGAAGGTGTTCATGGCCGGTGCGACGAGCATCTCAGCGCGATGCGCGAGCGCGTACGTCGTCAGCGCATCATCGGCCAGGCCCACGGCCAGCTTCGCGAGCACGTTCGCGGTTGCGGGAGCCACGAGCAGCAGCTCCGCCCACCGTGCCAGCTCGATGTGATCCACGGCTCCGCTCTCGGGATCTCCCCACTGTTCGACGATCACGCCGTGATTGGAGACGGCAGCCAGGGCCAGGGGAGAGACGAACCGGACAGCATTTGGCGTGAGGATCACGCGCACGTCCGCGCCGATGTCCCGGAGCCTGCGGACCAGCTCCGGCGCCTTGTAGGCCGCGATCCCGCCAGCGACGCCCAGGACGATCTTCATGTCAGGTCGCAGGTCGCAGGCCGCAGCCGGCAAAATCGCTTCTGCCAGCTGCAAACTGTGACCTGCCTGCTGGTTTTACTCCGTCGTATCCAGCGAGGTGGTCTCGTCCACGGGGGCGGTGAGCTGCCACTTCACGACGTTGCGCTCCACCTCTTCCATGGCGATCCGTGTCGGCTTCGCATACTTGGACTTGGTCTTCGGCTGCGCTCCCTGAATCAACTGTTCCGCGCGCTTGGACACCAGCAGCACATAACGGAACTTGCTGTCGATCCCTTCAGGCATTCCTTCCATTGCGATCCTCCTCTTTGAGCCGCTCGGCCATCTTTCCGATGGCCTCGAGCGCAGTCTTCGTTTGCAGCTTCTTGGCGATGATCGCGGCCTTCAGGCACTCGGTCGCGACCTCGAGGTTGTCGTTGATGATGATGTAATCGTAAAAGTCCTTGCCTTCATCGATCTCGTCGATCGCTTTCCTCAGCCGAAGGAGGATCTCTTCCTCCGTATTCAGGCCCCGATCGAGCAGCCGGACTCTCAGGGTTTCGAGCGAGGGCGGGAAGATGAACACACTCAGCGACCGCGGTTTCAGTTCGGGGTCTCCGTTGATCTGCTTCGCGCCCTGGTAGTCGATGTCGAGAATGACATCCTGGCCTTCCCGCAGCCGCTCCACAACCTCGGCGCGGGAGGTACCGTACCGATTGGCGTGAACGTGAGCATGTTCGAGAAATTCCCCCCGGTCGACCATGGCCAGGAAGTCGTCTTCACTCACGAAGTAATAGCTCCCGCCCGGCACCTCGCCCGTGCGCGCGCGGCGGGTCGTGTGGGACACGGAAAAGTAGAGCTCGATGCCGACCAGCTGGAGCTGGTGGCGGACGCTCTGGATGAGCGTGGTCTTTCCCGCGCCGGACGGGCCCGAAACGATGAACAGCGTCCCGTCCGAGTGGAAGTTACTCGACATTCTGTACCTGCTCGCGGATCCGCTCGAGCTCCGTCTTCAATTCTACGACAAGGGTGCGGATCGCCGCGGAGCGTGATTTCGAGCCCATGGTGTTGATCTCCCGGAGCATCTCCTGGGAGAGAAAGTCCAGTTTTTTGCCTGCCGGCTCGCGCCCCTCGATCCCCTTTTCCGTCTGCTCCACGTGATGTGCGAGCCGCGTCAGTTCCTCGGCGATGTCTCCCTTCTCCACCATCATCACCACTTCCTGCGCGATGCGATCCGGAGCGACCTCGACGCCGACCATCGCGGCGATCTCCTGCACGCGCTGCTGATA
Source organism: Acidobacteriota bacterium (assembly GCA_031388865.1). Taxonomy (GTDB): domain Bacteria; phylum Acidobacteriota; class Thermoanaerobaculia; order Gp7-AA8; family Gp7-AA8; genus QHVT01. Next base: position 2,651 of record JANMSA010000350.1, read on the forward strand.
GCTGGCCAGCAGCTCGGTGCGCACGTCGTCGCGGTGACGCGACAACTCCACGGTGAGCTCGCGAATGCGCCTCGTGCGACCGAGGACGTCGTTGCGGAGGGCGTCGCCTTCGCGGACGCGCATCTCTTTCATCTGAGCGAACGCCTCGCGCACGATGCGCA
>JANMSA010000419.1:0-9868 GCA_031388865.1 Acidobacteriota bacterium
GATCCTGAAAGGGTCGCGTACCGGTTCGCATTCGGAGGCGGATCGCCATCTCCGCCGCGACCCCGTCCGGGGTCGACATCATCACGGGTTGTCTGGACCGGTGGTCGCTCGCTTCGCGCGCACCACCGGCTACCCTACGGACCGCCTCCAGCGGCCACCGCCTAGGAGTTGGCGCGGCAGAAAACGTTCATCGGGCGAAGAACGTGAGTGATGAAAAGAGTTGGCCCATTCCGTAAGACGCTGTCATCCCGAGCGGTTTAACGGCCGGCGACTGCCGTGGAAGTGGTGATGACACGCGGTCGCAGCCGGCAGGGCCTCGAGAATGGCACGGAGCGACCCCTCGAGCCAGACGACAGTCGTGTCATTAGCAGCGACTCGACGCTCGGGATGACAGCACCTGAGACGAGCGCCCGAGGAGCGTTTTCTGCCGCGCAGACTCTTAGCGACCAGTCACCAGTCACCCAGCAATCAACGCGCGGCGCTGCTCGAGCCACTCGCTGACCTCATCCACATCGCGCGTGTTGAAGATCTGCTTCGGTGAGAGACCGCCTTTGCGGGCTACCCACGTGCCGGTGATCACGGCGTTGTATTCGCTGATCGAGTGCGCGTCGGGGTGGATGCTGAATATCACTCCTTTGGATGCCGCGCGGCGGAGATGTCGCCAGTCGACGTCGAGGCGGTTCGGGTTGCCGTTGATCTCGACGATCACGCCCCGCTCGGCGGCCTTCTCGAAGATGCGCTCGAAGTCGACGCGATAGCCGGCTCGCGAGAGCAGCTTGCGTCCGGTGAGGTGGCCGAGGAAGGTGACGCAGGGGTCGTCCATGGCGCGCAGAATGCGATCGGTCATCTGCTCTTCGTCCATTTGAAACTGAGAGTGGACTGAGGCCACGACGAAGTCGAATTTCGAAAGCACCTTCGGGCCATAGTCCATCGTTCCATCGGGAAGGATGTCGGCCTCGGTCCCCCGGAAGACGCGCATCGGCGCAACGCTTCCCTCGTGCCGGCCAATCTCCGCGTGCTGCTCTTTGATCCGCTCCTCGGACAATCCTCCGGCGTAGTACGCAACCTTGGAGTGGTCGGAGATCCCCACGTATGCCCAGCCGCGCAAGTGCGCGGCGGCGAGCATCTCCTGCACGCTGTTGCGACCGTCGGAGAAGGTCGTGTGGACGTGGAACGTGCCACGCAGGTCGTCGACGCCGACGAGCCGGGTGCGCTTCTTCACCTTCAGGTCGTCCGCGGACTCGCGACGCTCCGGCTCGACGAAGGCGATGCCGGCTTTCTTGAAGGCGTCGCCTTCGGAAGCCGCTTTCGGGATTCTGCCGAATGCCTCCACGAACTCCGCGGTGCCTGTGGTGCGCAGCAGCGTCGATCCCATCTCCGCGGGCGAGGTCAGATGAAACAACACCTCCACATCGCCGCGGGTCGTTCCTTTGTAAGTCGAGTCGTCCAGCGCTTCCAGTCCTGCGACGCAGGACGACAGTTTCTCGATGACGATCCCCTGCTTGCTCGTGGCAATCACGATGTCGACATTGCGGATGACTTCCAGCCGTCGCCGGACGCTTCCGGAGACCTCGGCATCTTCGACCTCCGCAATGTCCGCCAGCCGCTCGCGCAGCGATTCTCCGATCTCGATCCCCACGGGGAGGAGGAACTGGGACTGGCGCATGCGCGCGAATTCGATCCCTTTGAGGATGTGCTCTGCCGTCTTCTCGCCGAAGCCCTTCAGCTTTGCCAGTCGCCCGCTACGTGCAGCGTCCTCGAGCTGATCGAGCGATGCGACGCCCAGCTCGGCGTAGATCGCTCCGATCTTCTTCAGGCCCAGTTTCGGAATGCGCAGCAGCTCGAAGATCCCTGGCGGGTACTGCGCGCGCAGCTCCTCGAGGTACTTCGACGCGCCAGTGCGCACGAGCTCATCAATCGTCTGGGCAGTGGCCTTGCCGATGCCCTCGATCCTGGTGAGTGTGCCCGCCGCGAGGAGCTCCGAGGGATCGGCCTCGAGGCTCTCCACAGCACGCGCAGCTTTCTCGAAGGCCCGCGCGCGAAACGGCTGCGGATCCGTGAGCTCGATGTAACGCGAGATCTCGTCGAGGGCGCGGGCAATGTCGAACTTATCCATTTCGGTTGGCAGTTGGCGGTTGGCGGTGAACAGTGAGCGAAAGAGTGGGCAGTACGCAAGAGGCGGAGGCAGGAGCTCGGACAGGGGATTTTCTCCTGCCAACCGCCAACTAATATCATGCCCAGGATGCAACCTCATGACCGCCTCGTCGTCGCCGTCGATGTCTCCGCTCGCGACGAGATCCTCCGTCTCGCGGATGTCTTGCATGGTGCGGCAGGGGTGTTGAAGATCGGGCTGCAGGCTTTCATCGCCAACGGTCCGTCGATCGTGCGGGAGCTGGTTGGGCGGGGCGAACGCGTGTTCCTGGATCTGAAGATTCACGACATTCCGAACACAGCCCGGCACGCGATGGCCGAGGCTGCAGCGCTGGGTGCGTCGATGGCGACGGTGCACACCGCGGGAGGCAGCGCGATGCTGCTCGCCTGCAATCACGACGCGCTTCTCGTGCTGGGGGTAACTGTCCTGACGAGCCTCAGCGACGACGATCTGCTGGAGATCGGCTTCAGCGGATCTGCGATGGGGAGCGCGGTGCGTCTCGCTCAGCTGGCGCAGAGCAGCGGGCTGCGCGGAGTGGTTGCGTCGCCGCTCGAGATCGAGAGTATCCGGGGTGCGTGCGGGCCGGAGTTTGTGATTCTCACACCCGGCATCCGGCCGGAGGGTTCTCCTGCCGGCGATCAGCGGAGGACGATGACCCCAGGTGAGGCGATGCGCGCCGGCGCCGATTACATCGTGGTGGGACGCCCCATCACCAATGCGGCCGACCCGAGGTCGGCCGCAATGCGAGTCAGTGAGGAGATGGGCTAGTGTGGTGGTGCCAGCCTAACGGCTGGAGCGGCGGCGTGGATTCGTGCAGTTCGATCCGGGACCCTCGAAGAAGATCCGCTGGTTCGCGAACTGGCGACGCCTGCCGAGGATGTCCGTGCCGATGACGCGCAGCTGATATTCGCCGCGAGCGGTCGCGTCGAGGTTGACCTTGATCCGCCACGGGGTGACCGGAGTGGACGAGGAGACTTCCTTGCGAAGCGGTCCCCCGAGCGTAGCGGGGCCGAGTGGCGTGTTGTTGAGGAAGACCTCGACGCCGGTGACCTTCAGCTGCCCAGTGACCCAGCCGTGGATCTCCGCGCCGCCGCAGGTGAGGTGGTGAGGGCCGTCCAGCTCGACACGGCCGGTGACACCGCCGCACGAGCCGTAGCTCTGCAGGCCACTCTCTTCGCCGATCACGTACACGTACGGTCCGACCACGACCGGGTTGTGCTTGACTTCGTCCTCCCGCAGGAGCGTCACGTCTTCATAGATCCGCTCGACGGAGCCTTCGTAAAGCGGAAGGGTGAGGTCGAAAACGTCGAAGGCGATCGTGCGAGCGGCGTCGAGAGTCATCTGGTCGATCTCTTCGACGAGCGTGATCAGGCGCGCGTTGGCGTCATCCCAGAACGCGTTCCGGCTGAAGCGGATCGGGTTCGAGCGTTCGATGGTGAGGTACTGGGGAAGCGTGAGCAGAGAGTTGCGCTGGAAGAACGGCGCCATGCCCGGGCGGACGCTGAACAGATTGATGTCGTGGTCGCGGCCCACACCGACGAAGTTCGCGCCGTTGCTGACCAGCCACTTGCCCGGGAAAGGCGCGGTGAAAACGCGCAGCGGAAACGACGGATTGGAGATGTCGACGCCGCTGAGACCCTCTTCGCTCAAGACCATGAGGAAGCCCTGGTTGAAGGCGATGTCGTTCAGGCCGCGGTACTCGAGTCGCGACCGCGACTGCACCACGCCGATGATTCCCGGTCCGGCCGGGTTGCTGACGTCGAGCAATTCGATCTGATTGTTGCAGAGCGGGGTGGTGGATCCGAGCGGATAGCAGGGAAGATCGGTCGCCGGATAGAGTCCGGCCAGACGATTTCCGCTGACGGCGATGCGCCTGTAGTGGAGGCCGGGCGTCACCGAGACGCGTCGAGGGGCCGTGCCGCCCACGCGCGTGTTGTTGAGGTCGTAGACCTCCAGCCCCGCCTCGCTGCTGATATAGAGGAAGCCGCCGCTGAAAGCCACGCCTCCCTCGGTCTCTCTCGCGCGAAGATCGGCGAGAAAGTCCTCGCGGACGATCGACAGGTTGCCCGCGTCGTTTGCCGTATACGTCGCCAGGATGTTTCCCCGGAGTACGTAGACGAGGGTATTGAAGCGGAACACGCCGTGAGGCGAGAGTTCGAACGAGGTCACCGCCGGCGTCGAGTCGGCGAGTGACAGCGGGCACTCACCCTGGACGTGATCAGCGGAAACTGCCGTTGAAAAAAGGACGACGACGACGAGAGCGAGCCGTGACCAAACGCGCATACAAGCCTCCCAAAAACCACACCCGTGCGCTTCAAATCCAGAGCCGATCGAATTCGCCTGGGCGCTAAGTGTGTCCCAAAGCAGGGGTTTTTTGCAATATTGGCGTTGAATTCGAAAATGAAACGCTCGTGTATCATGTTCCGGATCCCATGCTCGACGGTCATGTTCTGGTGCTGAATCGCGTATTCCAGGCCGTGCAGATCACGTCGGTGCGACGCGCCCTGACCCTGCTCTACAAGGGCCAGGTTCGCGCGGTGGATTCCGAGTACCGCACCTACGACTTCGACAACTGGATGGACATCGAGGTGCAGCCCGAGGACCACTACGTGGTGACCCCCAGCCGCAACATCCTCATCCCGCACGTGATCCAGCTGCTGGTCTTCGACCGCCTCCCGCGGCAGGAAGTGAAGTTCTCGAGAGGAAACATCTATCTCCGCGATCAGAACCGCTGCCAGTACTGCGGAAAGAAGTTCTCCTCCTCGGAGCTCTCACTCGATCACGTGGTGCCGATTTCCCGCGGCGGAAAGTCCACCTGGGACAACGTGGTCTGCGCCTGCCTGCCCTGCAACGTGCGCAAGGGCAACAAGCTGCTCAGCGAGTCCGACATGCGCCTCCGCCGCGCCCCGGTGCGCCCGAAATGGCATCCGCTCCACCGGCTGCAAGGAAGGACCTATCCGGAGATCTGGAAGAACTTCCTGGACGAGGCCTATTGGAATGTCGAGCTCCGTCCTTAGGCTGCGTCCTTGGCGCTACCGCGCCGGCGTCTTTCGCGTTGTCGGTTGTCAGTTGTCAGCTGTCTGAGAGACCGCGCCTGGGCGAACAGGCTCGCGGTTCCTCTCGGTAACTGAGCGAGATGGGTGCGGCGGGGACGGAGCGGCTGCCGCCTAACGCGCCATCCCGGACGGACTTCAGTGCAGTGGCTCACAGACAACCGACAACCGAGAACCGACAACGATCGTCCCACCGCAACCAACCAGCAGCCAGCAACAAGCGACACAACTGCCGCGCGAAGACGGCTGGGTGCGCTTATTGCTACCCGCTCGGCATGCAGTGGTGTGTCTCACTGCGGGAGCGCCAGCGATGACGTTAGTGAATTCGATGTGTGCAGAGATCAGCGTGTATCAGGGCGTGGGCGAGTCGACCGGGGTTTATGTGGAGCGCAGGGCGATCCGCGGCAAGAAGGGTCTTTGCAAGAGCATGCGCGATCTGGCAATCAAGTCGCGCGTCCTGGGGGATGGCTACTACTACATCCCGGTGGATCTGTGGCCGAAAGCCAATGAGCCCATCGTCGTGCACAAGCACGACTGGACGGTGATCAGCTCCATCCCGCGAACGGAGCGGCCGGCCAAGAAACGGGTCGCTGTCGAATAGTTCGCCTGCCGTGAATGGCGCCGCTGTGGCATGGCCGGTGCAGACTCGCGCCCCGAGATCACAAGGGAGTTATCGCCATGAGGAAATCACTCGTTGCCATGATGACGGTCCTCGCGGCGACTGCCGCTCTGGCCCAGAATCCTGAAGAAGGCGGACCGGTTTCGGCTGCCGTTGCGAACGCGCCCAAAGGGTACACGGCGGCTCTGGTCCTCGAGCCGACCACCGGCCGCGTGCTGTTTGAAGACAACGCCGACAAGCCCCTGCCCACGGCGTCCATGGCCAAGATGATGACGCTGCTCCTCACCATGGATGAGATCAAGCAGGGGAACCTGAAGTACGACACGCCGGTGACGATCTCCGCCCACGCCAGCAAGATGGGCGGGTCGCAGATCTATCTGCGCGCCGGGTCAGTGTGGCCGGTCAAGAACCTGCTCATCGCGACGATGGTGCATTCCGCGAATGACGCGGCGATGGCTCTGGCCGAGAAGGTCGCCGGGTCGGGCGAGTCGTTCGCGGACCTGATGAATGCCAAGGCGGAGGAGCTGGGTCTCAAGAACACCCGTTTCTACGATCCTCACGGTCTGCCTGCGAGCGATCCGAGCATGAACAACGTCATGAGTGCGCGCGACCTGGCCACGCTCGGACAGGTGTTGATGAGGCACACGTTCATGCGGCAGCTTGCGGTCATCCCGGAGATGGAGTTCCGCAACGCAACATTGCAGCGCATCTACAACCCGAACCGCCTGCTCCGTTTCTACGAAGGCGCAACGGGCATCAAGACGGGATACTCCGGACCCGCCGGGTTCTCCATCACCGCATCGGCCAAGCGCAACAACCTCGAGCTCGTCTCCGTAGTCATGGGCGCCAAGACGTCGCGTGGTCCCGACAGCTCCTTCGAGATCGCGGCGCGCCTGATGAACAAGGCCTTCCTGCAGTACAAGATGGTCACACCCGTCAAGCAGGGAGCCGTGGTCGGCCAGGCCAACGTCACGGAAGGGCAGGCCAAGACGGTCCCGGTCATGGCGCCGTCCGACGTGAAGGCGCTCGTGAAGCGTGGCGAAGAAAAGGGCGTCACCGTCAAGTTCGACGGTGTCGCGATCGCGGCCCCGGTGAAGAAGGGACAGCAGATCGGAAAGATCGTCGTCATGAAGGGTACAGAGAAGCTCGCAGAGATGCCGGCTGTCGCCGCGCAGGATGTCGCCAAGCAGTCCTGGTGGAAGAGCTTCATGCCGTTCTAGCCGTCTTCGCGGCGGTTGCTGGTTCCTGGTTGCTGGTTGTTTGTGGGTGCTCGCGCTGAGGCCTGACGGTCAGTGTGATGAACCTCCAGAAACCAGAAACCAGAACCCCCTCAGTCGAAGATCACGCGCCGTCCGTCCACACGCCACGCCTGGCTGGCCAGCATGCGCAGCGCCTCTACGTACGCCTCGTGCTCCTGCTCCAGGATCCGTGCGCTGAGTGTTTCCGCCGTGTCTGTGGGGTGCACCTCGACCGTGCGTTGGACCAGGATCGGTCCGGCGTCGAGGTGCTCGTCGACCAGATGAACCGTGCATCCCGTGACTCTCACCCCGTACGCGAGAGCCTGGGCCTGTGCATCCACGCCGGGGAACGCCGGAAGCAGCGACGGGTGAATGTTCACGATGCGATTCGGATAGCGGTCGACGAACGCCGCGCTGAGCAGACGCATGTAGCCGGCCAGCACGATGATGTCCGGCATTGCCTCGTCCAGCACGCGGAATACCGCTTCTTCGTGCGCCTCGCGGTGCGCAAACGTCTTGTGGTCGATGACGTGCGCCGCGTAGCCGTAGTCCAGCGCCCGCTGGATCCCCGGCGCGTCAGGCCGGTTGGTGAGGACGCAGACAATCTCGGCGTCCAGCTGACCGCTCCGCACCGCCTCATGGATCGCCTGAAAGTTGGAGCCGCGTCCGGAGAGAAGGACCGCTACTCGCATGATGGCGGCGAGGGCCAGGGGTTGAGGGCAGAGGGCCTGAAGGGAAGTGACAGTTCAAGCCCCTCGGCCCTCGACCCTCGTCCCTCGGCCCTCGCTCCTCGCATCACTCGATCCACGATGCAAAGCCGCTTGGTGGCGTGTCGTAGGCCACCCGGCCGCTGCCTCGAACGACGTTCCCGACGAAGTAGAAAGCCTGGCCGATCTGCGCGAAATGTCGAGCCACGCGATCGACCTCGTCCGGCGCAACCATCAGCACCATGCCCAGGCCCATGTTGAAGACGCGCAACATCTCAGCGGCGTCCACCGCGCCCTTCTCAGCGAGCAGCTTGTAGATGGGGAGCACAGGCCACGAGCCGAGCTTGATGCGGGCATCCAGCTTCTCGGGCAGAACGCGAGGCACGTTATCGGTCAGCCCTCCACCCGTGATGTGGGCCATGGCATGCAGCGCACGCTGCTCGACGAGGGGGAGCAGCGGTTTGAGGTACGAGAGATGCGGCTGGAGAAGGACCTCTCCCACCTTGCCGATCTCGGGCAGGATGGTCTGGTAGTCGTATCCGAGCTGGTCGATGAGAATCTTCCGCGCGAGCGAATAGCCATTCGTGTGCAGGCCAGCGGAGGGGAGGCCGATGAGGACGTCGCCTTCGCGCACGGCTTTGCCTTCGATGAGGTTCTTCGTGTCCACGACGCCGAGGATGAAGCCGGCGACGTCGTAATCGTCGTCGCCATAGAAGCCGGGCATCTCCGCGGTCTCGCCGCCGATCAGCGCGCAGCCGTTCTCTTTGCACGCGCGCGCCATGCCCCTGATGACATCCGTCATCACCGGGGGGCGCAGCTTTCCGGTGGCGTAATAGTCGAGGAAGAAGAGCGGCCGCGCTCCCTGGACGAGGATGTCGTTCACGCAGTGCGAGACCAGATCGTAGCCCACCGTGTCGTGGACCTTCATGGCCTGCGCAACACGAAGTTTGGTTCCGACGCCGTCCGTCGAAGAGACCAGGATCGGTGCCTCGATGCCCTCGAAGGTGCCGCGGAAGAGCCCCCCGAACGAGCCGATGTCGGAGAGGACACCCGGAGTGTAGGTGTCGCGGGCGATGCGTCGGACCTCGCGCAGCGCCTCGTCCTGCGCGTCGATGTCGACGCCGGAATCTTTGTAGGTGGCCACGGGCGGAGTCTACATTTTTTCGGTTGGCGGTTGCGGTTGCGGTTGGCGTTGGCGCGTTGGGGCGTTGGTTGTCAGTTGTCGGTTGTCAGTTGTCTGCGACTCTCGGCCTGACCGCGAGTCCTGGCGAGTGCCGCGTGCGTATTGGTTGTCGGTTGTCAGTTGTCTGCGACTCCGGCCTGACCGCGAGTCTTGGCGAGTGCCGCGTGCGTATTGGTTGTCAGTTGTCAGCTGTCTGCGACTTTCGGTCTGACCGCCAGTCTTGTCGAGCGCACGGTGTGTTGGTTGTCAGTCGTTGGTTGTCACTCTTTCCGCGCGGGAAAGACTTCAGGCTCTCTCACTCCTTCAAGTAGCGCTCCATGAGTGTTGCGTTCTCATTCATCGCGCGGATCTGGATCCAGTAGGCACGCGCGAACATGAAGATCGACAACGCGGAAAGCGCGTCGTGCAGCCACACCGGCGTCTTGCCGCTTCCCACACCGCCGCCCGTGATGAACGTGACCATGATCGCGGCCATGGCCCACATCGCTGCCGGGAACACGCTGTTCTTGAACATCTTCGTGCGCTCGACAACCGCTGCGTCCTGATTCGCCGCGTCTTTCAGCTCTTTGCCGGTTCCGATGAAAAAGAACATGGTCATCGACTGCGAGAACAGCCCGATCACCACCGTCACGATGGCCGTGATGATGTGATCGGCCGCGTGCACCGGCGTCGCGCGGAACCCGACGACGATCGTGATGATCAGTCCGGCGATGGTGAGGAGCGTGGAGATGAGAAGCGCTTGCGCCATTGCGCGCATTGTAGTTGGCGCTTGGCGGAAGCTGAGCGTCATCGGGTTGGCAGTTGCCGGAAGCCATGCGTGATCGGTTGTCAGTTGTCGGTTGTCCGGGAGACCTCGTCCTGAGGGGCGCTCGGGAAGAGTGGCGGCGGTCAGGCCGAGAGTCACTGCCAACTGACA
>JANMSA010000435.1:0-2961 GCA_031388865.1 Acidobacteriota bacterium
GGGGGGACCTCGGCGACGGGTTCAGGGAGTGGGGCGCGCGTCGTTAGCCGGTTGCTGGTTCCCTGCTGCCGGCTGCGCGTGACTCTTCATTGATGCGAAGCCTCCCAGACAACTGACAACCGACAACCGACAACACCAGCAACCAGCAACCAGCAACCAGCAACCACGATAAGCTCTGCCACGAATGCGTCGCGACGCGATGATCGTCAGTTTCCTCGTGCTGATTGCGCGCGTGCTGACCATGCCGCGGACGCCCTGGGACGCGGACGAGCTGCGCTTCCCTTTCGCGGCGATGGTTGCGGTGAGCATTGCCGCCTCGGTCCTGACGGCGTTCGCACTGACGATCGCGATGGGACCGGTCGCATCACTGCTGTTCTCATTTTCGGCAGCGGTGCTGGTACACGCGCCGGTGGGGCGGCCTGACGCGCTGGCGTGGATGTTCTTCGCGCTGGTATTCGTCAATCTGCGCTGGTGGAGCGGGGAGTGCGCGTCATCTCAGGAGGGTCACCCGGCACCAGCTCTGGCGGGCGTCGGTCCTCGGTGGTCCGCTCCACAGCGCGAAGAGGTACAGACAACTGACAACCGACAACCGACAACAGCCGTTCACTCCGCTCCACAGCGCGAAGAGGCACGGACAGCCGGCGACCGACAACCGACAACAACCCGCGCCGTCTTGCACGGTTCGCTCTGCGCTGCGGCGATCGCATGCCAGCCGCAGTACGTGCTGTCGGGCACTGTCTTGTTCTTCGCCGCGCTGATCCTGGTCATGCAGAACCGCCGCGAGCGGCGCGCGGCCGGGATCGCGTTTGCTGCGGCGATGCTGCCATTGGCATTCGTGTATGGCGCACCGGAGAACCTGCCGTGGGCGGTGAGCGCGATGAGCTTCGTTCGCTTCACGCTCCATCCCTGGGGCTCCAAGTTCATCGCTCTTCCTCTCCTCTTCTGTGTCGCTGCAGGCATTCGTTCGGTGCTTCGCGAGTGGAATCCTCGACTGGAAGTCCTCATGTGGCTCGCTTTTGTGCACACGGCCGTGGGGATCGCAGTCGTGGACCCGGCGGACGGTGCGCGCTGGGCGGTTCCGGCGATGATGTTCGTGGCGGTGATCGCAGCGCGCGCAGGCTGGGTGGGAACGGCGATCATCGTCACGCTTTCCGTCTGGTACACCTATCCGATCCTCCGCGACCGGGTGACGCGGGCCTCCCCGCCTGTCGAGGCTGCGCTTGCGGTTCCAGCCGGTGCGGTCGTGCTGTTCGAGCGTGATGCATGGCCCGGTGTCGCGGGCATCTCGCTCGACGCAGGGCTGCAGCGCTACCTCGACCGGCCGGAGGTACCGCTTTTCGTATTTGCCCGGGGAAACTCGAAGGCTCCCGGCGCGCGTGGGTTTTCTCGCGAGGATCACGATGGCTACGGGAAGCTGACGCGCAATGCCTGGCGGAGCGTTGCGCTGATTCCTGTGGAGGGCCGGTACTCGCCGCTGCGCGGGGTCTACGGTGTGGAACGGAATGAGGAGGGGGAGAGCTGGCGCTGGCTCGAGCCTGAGGCGGAGATACGACTTCCGAAAGGCAGCCGATCCGCGCGCGTGGACCTGCGGTTGCCCGCGGGTGCTCCGTTCGACACGATGGTAGTGCGCGTCAACAGCGTGAACACGATCGTCCGTCGCGGTTCCTCCGCGGCGATCGAAGTTCCGCTGACTGCGCCTCATCTCATCTTCCGCGCATCGCGCGCGTTCGAGCTGCAGGCGCCCGACACTCGTCGAGTCGCCGTGCAGCTGCTGAAGGTGGTGGGCCGGTGAAGCGGGCGATGTTCGCTGCATTCATCCTGGCGCTGGCAATGGTCCTGTTCACGAACCGCTCGGAGACGATCTTCGGCGCTGATGCGAGCGGCTACGCGAATCTCGCTCGCATGATCGGTGGGGGGGAGACCACCCGCCCGGTGCCCCTGAGATGCGCGGGGTGCGAACCGGCCTGGTTCATCCCGCTGGGATTCGTTCCCGCGCGACAGAACGCGATGGCTTCGTACTATCCGATCGGCCTGCCGTTGCACCTACTGCTCGCAGCGCGCATCGGTGGGTGGGAACGGGCTCCCTTCTTCGTCAGCCCGCTCGCTGCGTTGCTTCTGGTCGTGATCACGTACCGGCTCGCGTGGCTCCTGCATTCGGAGCTCGCCGGGTTGATCGCGGGCGTGCTGATGGGCCTCTGCGCGGTGCTCCTCTTTCAGGCCCTGCAGCCGATGAGCGACGTGCTCGCGGCGATGTGGTCGGTCGCCGCACTGACTGCCGCTGTGGAAGGGCGGAAGCGACCTTCGTTCAGCGCGGTCGCGGGTCTTTGCTTCGGGATGGCCGTGCTGGTGCGACCGACATCTGCTCTGCTGCTCCTGCCGCTCGCGTTCGCGCTGGGAGGCTGGAAACCGGCAGTCCGTTTCGCATTGGGAGGCATCCCCGCGGCGATCGTCTTCGGCTGGTACAACCTCAGTGCGTTCGCCTCGCTCCTCGCTTCGGGCTACACCGCCGGAGGCTCGAACCGCGATTTTGCGCTCGGGTTCTTTCCTGAGCGCGCTCTGCACTACCTGCGCTGGACGGGACAGCAGTTCAGTCCCATCGCTTCGCTGGCTGCCATCTTCGGCCTTGCACTCGTTCCGCGCCGGGAGCGATTCCTGCTGTGGCTCTGGTTCGCCCCGTTCTTTCTGTTCTATTCGTTTTATCTCTGGTACGACACCTGGTGGTACACGCGGTTTCTCCTGCCCGCGTATCCGGCGGTTGCGGTGGCAGCCGGCATCGCCTTCGCGCATATCATCACCATCCCGCGCGTGAGGGTTGTGGCGACGATGGTCGTGATCGTCGCGATGGGCTGGCAGCTTCGGCAGAATGCACTCCTGGCGGTGCTCTTCACCGACGAGGATCAGCATCGCGTGCGCATACCGGTGGAATGGATCGCCCGTGCGCTTCCGGAGGGGTCGCTCGTG
>JANMSA010000443.1:0-1628 GCA_031388865.1 Acidobacteriota bacterium
GCGGCCGCCGGGTTGATGGCGACCGGTAACGCCTGGTCGGCACCCTGGAATAAGCAAGGTTTCGAGTCGAAGGCACTCGGCGATGCGTTGAGTGCGTTGGGGGCAACCAACGCAGCAGAGTCGGGGGACATCGTGATCACCGCGCCGGACATAGCCGAGAACGGGGCCGTGGTTCCGATCGCCGTGGCGAGCAAGATCCCCAATACCGAGAGCATTTCGATCCTCGCGGAGAAGAATCCCTTCCCGCTTGCGGCGACGTTCGGCATCGCGAACGGCGCAGATAGTCACGTCTCGACACGCATCAAGATGGGGCAAACCTCGAACGTCTTGGCGGTCGTCAAAGCGGACGGCAAGTATTTTTCCGCCAAAAAAGAGATCAAAATCACGGTCGGCGGCTGCGGCTGATCGCTACACCCAATTCTGGTGTGAGGAGGAACCACATGGCTGAACCCATGAGAATCCGGGCCACGCTGCAAGGCGACGTGGCGGACGTGCGCATCCTGATGCGCCACCCGATGGAAACCGGCCAGCGCAGGGACGGCAAGGGCGAGATCATCCCCGTCCACTTCATTCAGAGTGTCATCGTCACGCACAACGGCAAGACAGTGCTCGATGCGCAGTGGAGCCAAGCGGTCTCCCGCGATCCGTTTCTCGGAATGCGTGTGAAAGGTGCAAAGGCCGGCGACAAGATCACGATCACCTGGACCGACAACAAAGGCGACAAGCGCACAGACGAAGCGATGATCGCCGCGGCCCCGTGAAAGCGGCGCCGCCGCAGCCCGGCACGCTTGCGACGTTGGTAGTCTGAAGGCGTTTGCGTCACTTCAGCAGCGACAGACCACCCGCAATTTTAAGAATAGAGAAACGGAGGAGGTTATGGTGACTCGAGCCGTACGCGGCGGTTTCCTGATTGCTGCGCTGTTGTCTCTCTCTGTCCCGCTCAACGCGCAGAATGCCGGCGACGGGCTTGCCGTAGGGCGGAAGATGCTCGCTGAAGACAATCCGGGCGAGCTCTGGGTCGATCGCGGCAAGCGTCTTTTCTATGAGAAGCGCGGGCCGAAGCAAGCCTCGCTCGAGCAGTGTGACTTCGGAATGGGGCCTGGAAAGCTCGAAGGCGCGACGACGCACATGCCGCGTTATTTCGCCGACACCGACAAGGTGGAGGATCTCGATTCGCGGATCGTCACCTGCATGATCAGGTTGCAGGGATTCAAGCTCGAAGACCTCAGGAAAACCGCCATTGGCCGGCCGATGTCAGACGGGTCCGACATCGAAGCACTCGCGCTCTATATCGCCTCGCGCTCCAACGGCATGAAGATGGCTGTCCAGCTCTCCCACCCGAAGGAGCGCGAGATGTACAAGGCCGGCGAGTATCTGTTCTTCCGACGCAGCGGCCAGACCGACTTCGGATGCATCACCTGCCACGGCGAAGCGGACAAGCGCATCCGGCTGCAGGACCTCGTGCACATGCTGGACAAGCAGCAGATGCAGGAGGTCGCCGGAAGCTGGCCCGCTTACCGCGGTGCGCACGGCATCGTGCGCACCATGCAGGGGCGGCTCTACGACTGCTTCTGGCAAATGCGCCTTCCGGTAATGGCGTCTCTGTCGGACGTCTCGATCGCGCTTGC
>JANMSA010000481.1:0-3067 GCA_031388865.1 Acidobacteriota bacterium
CGAAGGCGGATGAGGGGTCGATCCCGTGCCACTCACTAGGCTCGTGCCGGCTGCTGACCGCGCGTCATCATCCCCTGACGTGCTCGACCGTCACATCGCCGTTTTACTGGCGTTCGTTCTGCACTGGCCGGGTCCATGCTCTTCCTGCTCCTCATGGTTTCCCCTCTCCTCGCAATCGCTGATGCTGCTGAGCCCCGCACCTTTGGTTCCGAAGGTCCACAGATCAACTACGTGGTCATCGGTGACAGCACCGCCGCTGCCGTTGGGGCGACGGCCGAGGAAGGGATCGCCGTCGGGACAGCGCTCTCCCTCGCACAGGGCCGCCGCGTCGTCATGACCAATCTGGGCGTGTCCGGTGCGCGAGCTCGCGATGTGCTCCGGCTGCAGCTGCCGGCGGCCGAGGCTCTTCGTCCGGACGTCGTGTTGCTCGCCGTCGCTGCGAACGACGTTACCCATCTCACCCCACTGCGTACGATTCGCGGGAGCGTGGAAGAGATCGTGGACCGGCTGAAACGCGCGAACCCCGCGGTAAAGATCGTGGTGACCGGGTCACCGGACATGGGCTCACCGCCGCGCATCCCGCGCCTGCTGCGCGGCCTCTCCTCCTGTCGCACGAAACAGGTGAACCGTCTCTTCGACGCGGAGGCTCAACGCTCAGGAGTGACGTTCGCGCCGATCGCGGCCAGGACCGGTCCTCTCTTTCGCAGCGATCGCACTCTGTTCGCGGCGGACCGGTTTCATCCCAACGCGCGTGGATATGCCACATGGATCCCGGTGCTGAATGAAGCGCTCGCGAAAGCAATGACGAAGTGACGCGGCGTCATACTGAGGGAGGGGCCTGTGGCAGTGGGAGGGCGGCGCCACAGCCATCGCATTCGATGCCCCGCCCACCCAGGTCCCTCGACTCACGCTCGGGATGACAGCGAGTCGAAACACTCAGGCCGTCGCGGCCTCCCGCACTTTCACTTCTGACGCAAGCCGCGCCGAACGACGGCGGCGGAAGAACTCCTGCACGTCGTCGAAGATCGAGTAGAGCACCGGCGTCGCAAGAAGGGTCAGAAGCAGAACGAGAGTCTGTCCGCCGATGATGGTCGCGCCGATGGCGCGGTTGGTCGCCGCGCCGGCACCGCTGGACACGACCAGGGGGATCATGCCGGCCACAAACGCGATGGTGGTCATCAGGATGGGGCGCAACCGGTCACGGTTCGCCTCACGGATGGCTTCCGGCCGCGCCATGCCACGCTCCCGGAGCTGGTTGGTGTGGTCGACCTGCAGGATGGAGTTCTTCTTGACGATGCCGAAGAGCACCACGATCCCCAGCGCGGAGAAGATATTCACCGACTCGTTGAGCACGACCAGCGACAACAGAGCAAACGGCACGGTCATGGGCAGCGACAGAAGAATGGTGATGGGATGGACCCAGCTCTCGAACTGCGCCGCCAGAATCAGGTACATGAAGATGATGGACAGCGCGAACGCGAGCATGAAGTTCGTGCCCATCTCCTGCTGCTCCTTCGCCCGGCCGGTGAAGCCGAAGGAGTAGGTGGACGGCATCTTCAGTTCCGTCGCCTTCTGCTGCAGCAGAGTCATGACCGTTCCGGAGGAGAAGCCTGGCTGCATGTTCGCCAGCACCATGACCATACGCCGGCGGTTGTACCGGTTGATCACCGACGGGCCGGTCCCCTCGGTCATCGCCACCAGATCGTTGATCTTCACGCTGCTTCCGGTGGCGGATGCCACTTCGATCTGGGCAATGCCGGCTACGTCGCGGCGCCCTTGTTCGTCGGAGCGGACGTGGACCTCGTACTCCTCCCCACCCTCGTAATAGCTCGTCGCTTTCTGGCCGCCGACCAGGACGTTGAGGGTCGCGGCGAGGTCCTGCACGCGGACGCCCAGGTCGGTCGACTTGTCGCGATCGATCCGCACGGCCAGCTCGGGCTTGCCGACGATGAAGTTCGTGTCCACGTCGGTCGTCCCGAGCTTCGGATCGCGGATGGCCTGGGTGAGCTGACGCGAGTACTGATCGAGCTTCTCGAGGTCGGGTCCGCCGATCCAGAACATGACCTCCGCGTCCGTCCCTCCCCCGAACTCGTTGACCGGCGCAACGGACGTGCGCAGATTCAGGCGCTGGTACTGCGGGAGGACTTCCTTCCGAACGCGCTCCATGATCGCGTACTGGTCTTCGCGTTTCGACGCTTCTCCGAGCTTGACGTACAGCGTCCCGGCATTGAGGGTCTGCTGCGGGTCGTCGCCAATGGTCACGACTGTGTTGACCACGCCAGGGACCTGCCTCACGCGCGACGCGATCGACTCGAGAATCGTGGTGGTGGTGCCGACGCTGGCCCCTTCCGGTGCGCGGACGTTGACCGCAAACTGCCCCTCGTCGTCGTAGGGCAGGAAGTTCTTGTCGACCGCCATGAAGAGCGGCACCGTCGACAGGAACACCAGGACCATCATCACGATGATCGCCCAGCGGTGGCTCATCGACCAGTCCAGGAGCTTCAGGTAGACGCGTTCGATGACCGCGTAAAGCCCCTTGTCGCGCGTGCCGGATCCCTCTCCGTGAGAAAGGTCTTCGCGCTTCAGGTAGCGCGCGGCCATCATCGGAGTGAGGGTGAACGAGACCAGCAGCGAGACGGCGATGGCGAAGGCCATGGTCACGCCGAACGAGAACATGAAGCGGCCCACGATGCCGGCCATGAATGCAACCGGCAGGAAGACCACGATCAGCGACAGCGACGTGGCCATGACGGCCAGACCGACTTCCTTCGTGCCCGCCACGGCCGCTTCCGCGGGAGTCATGTTCTTCTCTTCCATGTGCCGGAAGATGTTCTCGAGCACGACCACGGCGTCGTCGATGACGATGCCCACGGCCAGCGTCAGCGCCAGCAGAGTGATGATGTTCAGCGTGAAGCCCATGTAGGCCATGGCCGCGAACGTGGCGATGAGCGAGCTGGGGATGGCCACCGCCGCGATGAGCGTCGGCCGCGAGTTCTTCGCGAAGTAGACGAACATGCCGACGCCGATGGCCCCGGCGATCAACATGGCAGGCAGACGCGGGAGCGGG
>JANMSA010001096.1:0-2464 GCA_031388865.1 Acidobacteriota bacterium
CGAGACGGTGCCGTCGCTCCGCCGCTGCGTCCGATGTTCCCGGAGGCGGAAGGCGCGGCGTAGCTCGTCACCGCCGGGACACGCGCGCACCACGGTCGGGCCGGCGAGCATGCGCGCCACCGGCGTCATGCCGATCTCCGAGTGGAGCTTCCGGTTGTACTCGAGCTCGGCCCACGCCTGCGTCGCCTCGTTGAGCACCGCGAGCGTCAACTCCGGCACGCCCTCGAGCATGGCCATCAAGCGGCCCTCGACCTGCGTCCAGAAATTCTCCTGCTTGCCATTCTGGTACGGGCTGTAGGCGAGCGTCTCCCAATGGACGATCGAGAGATCGCAGAGACCTGCCCGGGTCTCGCCCGCGATCATCGCCGAGCCACCGTCGCTCATGAGCATCCCCGGAAGCCCGCGCTTCTGCAGCGCCTGGTTGAGCCCGTGGACGAAGCTCTCCGTTTCCTCGTCGAGATACCATTGCACGTGACACGCCAAGCGGGAGAGGTCGTCGAGCACGCCCAGAAGCTTCGGCGTCAGCCACTCGCCGCTGCGCGTCAGGACCTTGCGCTTCCCGACATGGAAGTCGGTGTGCCAGAGGCCATGCACGTGCGTCGCCTCGTAGCTACGGACCTCCTTTGCCTCGAGACGCTCGCGTGCACGCTCGGCCCCGGCGGTATCGACCGATGGGATGCGCCGCTGCTTGAAGAGGCCGCTCCGCTTCATGTAGCGCCGCACCGTCGTGTAGCTCGGACACGACAGCTCGCTCCGCTCCTCGCATTCGACCGCGAGGTTGTCGGCGTGAAGCTGATAGCTCCAGCAACGGTGCGCGTCGTACTGCGTGCGCAACAGCTCCCGCACGGCAGGCGACAGCGACGGGTGCGCGCCGGCGTCCTTGCGCACCTTCTTGCGAAGCGTCCTGACGAGGTCGTCGCCCGCGTTCTTCGCGTCGTAGTACCAGCGCTCGAGAGTCGGCACCGCGAAGCTCACCGGCTCCCCGGTCACGGGATGGATCCACCGGCGGACCGCGAGCACCTCGAGCGCCACCCGCAGCTCTCCCCGCGCCGGCGGCGACGCCAACAGCGGGCCCACGATCGACAGGCGTAGGTACGCCCATCGGTCGTGGAGTGATCCACGCCACCCTTCGCTCACGGCGGTCCTTTCGCCGACGCGCTCGTCGCGTCGCCCTGTCGGATCTCCTACGCGACCTCGCCATGCCGAGGAACGCGCATCCTCTGCGGGTCTTAATCGGCCATCGAAATGCTCCGCCAGGCCCCGGTTGCGCCCGTCGTCACGGGCTTGATGAAATCGAGCAGTCGCACGACACGTGTCGTCTCGTCCGCCGCTGACGCGAAGGCCGCGAGCAGCGACAAGGGCAACTCATCGATCGCGATCGGCTCGCGCAGCAGCGCCTTGGCCTGCTTCCAGAAGTCCGTCGACGGCAACACCTCCCGCCACCACCGCTGCCAGCGCGCCAGAGTTTCACGCGACGCGCCAACGGCACGGCGCAGCTCCATCCCGCGACGATCCGTCACGCCGTGCCGCATCGCCGTGACCAGGACCACGACGATACCGACGTACACCTTCCGCCCGAGGAAGCGGAGCGACGGCGGTGTCCGGCGGCGCCGGCAGCCATCGTTCGCGCAGCAGAAGCTGTGGCGCGTGCTGTAGCCGTCGGGCAGTCTCGCCCCGCGCGGCTTCCTCGGGTACTTCGCGCTGTGCAGCACGCCGCCGCAAGCGCACCCATCGATCTTCACACCCTCGGCGATGTCCGCGTCGAACCTCAGCAAGAGCACGTACACGCTGGCATCCGCCAGCAAGCTGGACCACATGCGAACTCTCCTTCCTGTTTTTCTCAGAAGGAGAGACGCCCCCTCTCGGGCTTGATGGTCAAGTTCCGGGAGGGGGCGCCGCTTTTCCCATCGGCCACCGCGCTCAGGAACGCACGCCTACCCCGCGCCGACCTCGCTCGTGCTCAACTCCGTCGGAGCACGCATGGCCTCCGCATGTTCGTCGAAGTGCTCCTTCGCCGTGGCGCAGACCTGCGCCTTCGAGGCGTGTCCGGCAGCTGCGAGGACATGCTGAAACATCAGCCAGCGTTCTGGACGTTTCTCGATCAACCCGGCGTCGAGCCGACGAACAACCATGCGGAACGCGAACTTCGCGGTTTCGTTCTCTGGCGCAAGAAGAGCTTCGGTTCGCAAAGCGAGCGCGGGACGCGCTTCGCCGAGCGCGTCATGAGCGTCGTTCACTCGTTGCGGAAGCAGAATCGACACGTGCTCTCCTTCCTGACTCAGGTTGCGGAGTGCTCAATGGGCCAGCGCGACCGTGCGCCGTCCCTGACCCCGTGAACGGTTACGATTATTCGGTTTCCGAGGATGACCCTCTCCATGGCGGCAGCGCAGCGCAACTCCGTGCCGGCCTGGAGCGCCAGATGCGTCTCGCCAGCGCGGTGCTCGTGTTGTCTGGTGTATATGCC
>JANMSA010000511.1:0-2079 GCA_031388865.1 Acidobacteriota bacterium
CCGAAGGGGCGTTCGCTCGCCACCGGGGCGTTCGTGATCGTGCGTTTCGACGGCGCGAAGAACGAGGAAGAGGGCGTCATCCATGCGCCGGCGGGTGATCTTCTCGGTCGCGAAGCGGGCGGCATCTGGCTCTCCACCAGCGACGGAACCGTCGACGCCGTGGCCTGGGGTCTCAACAAGCCGAGGGCCGTGGAGCTTTGTCGTGGCGGCCGCTGCTCGGCGCCCGAGCCGGGAAGCGTCATCGCCCGCCTCCCCGATGTCGCGACGGCGTTCAAGGTCGCGGCATGGGGGGTGCTGGATCCGGAGTACGCAAGCCCCGGGAAACTGAATCCGCGACCACCGGTCTCGGCGTTCGCCGGCGTTCCAGGGATGATCTTCGCGGGGAAGCCGCGCTTCTCGTGGTACAGCGTTTCCGGAGCCGCGCGATACGTCGTGCAGGTGGCCCGGGACGAGAGCTTCACGACAATCGTCCATGAGTCTTCTGTCGATCCGGAGCCACGTGTGGCGCTGCAGCAGTTGCGTGTGGAGGGACCGGAGCTTCCTGCTGGCGACTACTACTGGCGCGTCCAGGCGCGGGGAGCCAAAGGGGAAGCGGCGCAGTTCTCTCTTCCGGTGCTCTTCACCGCCGCCTCGTCGCGCAGCAAGGCTTCGGCGCCGTCGTCCTCATCCCGTTTCCGGTCCCGATCCCGGGAAGAAGGCGCGGAAGAACCACCCTCCGCGGACACTCCGCCCACGGCCGACGTCAGAAAGGAATGGCCGGTTCCCGTCATCGACCACCAGAAGGACACAAAGATGATCACACTCGAGGGCGGGAGCGAGCCGCCGCCCTGGAGTTGGGACACCCCGGACTTCGCCGGATATCCCTACTGCGCGAGGGCGGGAGTGGCAATGATCAACGCCTTCCACGGCGGCAATCTCTCCCAGGACCGCCTCGGCTACGAGGCGTTCAAGGACCTGAATGGAGGACCCGAATACGATCTTCCCATCGTGGGCACTGCCGACGACCGGACCTCCCGCTACTTGCTGCCGCTTGCGCTCGGGACGAGGGGTGAGTACTGGGTCAATCCATCTCCCGGAGGTGCTGACGCCAACGCCTGCATGGCCTATGAAAGGGAACATTTTCGTCGAGAGTGCGCACAGCGAGGCTGGGAACTTAGCTCTCCAGACTGCAATCGCTATCGACTTGCAAATGAGGGTGAGCTGAGGTGTCCGTCCGAGATCGCCTTCTCCTGGGGGCACGCGCTCATCGCCAACATCCGGCGGGAGATCGACGCCAAGCGTCCCATGATCGGCACGACGCCCAGTCATCTCTTCCTGATCGTGGGCTACGCCCAGGTAGGGGAGCAGTTTCTGGTCATCTATCAGGATGCAGGAGGGAGACAAGACGTTCGCGCCAACGCCTCCGGTCTTTCCGAGCAATGGGAGAGTTACTGGACCGGGCTCGCGCCCGTCAAGGTCGGGAAGAATGAGCCATCCATCACCAAGGACTCCGATGACGATGGAGTGATGGATTTCGACGAAGAGGAGCGCTTCGAGACCAAGGCGCGCGAGCGCGACACCGACGGCGATGGGATCGACGACAAGAAGGAGATTCGCTACAGCGTCTGGGACCCCGACCACGGCTATCACAAGACCACATCCACCTTCGCCCCGACGGCCGGCGACTCCGAAGT
Organism: Acidobacteriota bacterium; assembly: GCA_031388865.1. GTDB lineage: Bacteria > Acidobacteriota > Thermoanaerobaculia > Gp7-AA8 > Gp7-AA8 > QHVT01. Next base: position 1,674 of record JANMSA010000511.1, read on the forward strand.
TGTCGCGGCAGCCAGAAACGCCTTTCGCCAGTCGATGGAGTTGATGGAGGACTCCGACGGCGGAGGATGTGATGACGGCCGCGAAAACGACAACCGGGACGGCGAGCGGTCCGGCTCGGAGACGAGCAACTTCGTCAATGGAGACGACATTCTCGATGAGCAGGGCAAGTGCGCGCAGCTCTGGGTCGGGAAGATCCGCTCGACGGTTGTGGTCGCGCACAACCATCTCCTGACCACTTCCATCGATGTCCGCCTGCGCGAAGTCGACCCGCGATTGCCGCGCCCCGCCGCTGTTGGCGTGGTCGACTACGTCGATCTGGTCAGCGAAGGCTCGGTCGTGACGGAGACGCACTCCACAATCGGCGGACGATGTACGTTCACCGGTCATGGGACGTCTCCCGCCATG
>JANMSA010000515.1:0-1595 GCA_031388865.1 Acidobacteriota bacterium
GACGTGGAGCGAGGGAGACGAAGTGCTCGTCACGGAGCTGGACCATCACGCCAACATCGCACCATGGCGGGCGTCGGAGGGCGAGCGCGGGATCCGCGTGCGCACGGCGCGAATGAACTGCGAACCCGCGCAGCTCGACTACGAGCATCTCGCCGGTCTGGTCACCTCTCGCACCAGGCTGATCGCCATCGGCGGTGCGTCGAACGCGCTGGGAACCATCAACGACCTGAAGCGCGTCGTGAAGATCGCCAGAGACGCCGGCGTGCTGACCTTCGTCGACGCAGTCCATCTCGCTCCTCACGAGTTGATCGACGTGCAAGCCCTCGACTGCGACTTTCTTGCGTGCTCGGCGTACAAATTCTACGGCCCGCATGCCGGCATCCTGTGGGGTCGCGAAACGCTTCTGGAGATGCTTCCGTTTCCGAAGCTGGCTCCCGCGCCGGACCGCGCGCCGGAGCGTGCGGAGACCGGGACGCAGAACCATGAAGGCATCGCAGGCATCGCCGCGACCGTCGACTTTCTGGCCTCTCTTGGGGGCGAAGGCGGCACGCGCCGCGAGCGCCTGACGCGCGCCTATGGCGACCTTCATCAGGAGGGACTGCAGCTCACGCGCATGTTGTGGGAAGGGCTGTCGTCGCTGAGGAAGGTGCGGATCTTCGGTCCCCCGCCATCCCAGCCGCGAACGCCCACTGTGTCGTTCATCGTCGAAGGCGCAGGGTGCGACGAGGTGGCGCGCAGGCTCGCGGAGAGCGCGGTGTTCGTGAGCAGTGGCGATTTTTACGCATCGAGCGTGTGCGAGCGGTACGGCATCGACGGTCTGGTGCGTGTCGGTTGCGGCTGCTACACCTCCTCGGACGACGTGTCGCGGTTGCTCGATGCGGTCTCGCGCATGTAGCATCGCCTGCGTATGGCCAAAGAACGACACAATCAGGAAACACCGACTTCCTCCAACGCGACGCTGGCGATCCTCGCCGTGGGCATTCTTCTCGTGGCCGGGCTCATCGTCTGGGCGATGACCCGGACCGTGACGCCGGACACGACCACCGAGACCGCGAGCGTCGCAACCACTTCACCGGACCCCGCGGCGTCACCGTCGACGACCTCTCCGATCACACCGGGGTTGACGCCAACGCAGCCCGGCGCAACACCACCGGAGCAACACACGGAGCCTCATGGCGACGCTGCCGGGGTCACGCGCATTGCGCCGGAGGACCTTCGCGCGAAGATGAACCGCAACGAGGTGACCTTGCTCGACGTCCGCGAGGCCGCAGCGTTCGCGATCGGGCACATTCCGGGCGCGCTGAGCACGCCCTTCGCCAGTCTGGAAGCGCAGATCGGGACTCTCCCCAAAGGGAAGCCGTTCGTCACGTACTGTACGTGACCCGCCGAAGAATCGAGCGCCGGTGCGGCGCTCGTCCTGCAGAACAAAGGAATTACCAACGTCACGGCTCTCTACGGCGGTTTCGACGCGTGGAAGAACCTCGGCTATCCGGTCGAGAAGTAGCGTAGAGAAGGTGTGATCGATCTTCGAAACGCGGTCATCCCGAGCGAGGGGAACCGCAGAGGGCTGCCGTCGAAGTGGTGATGACACACGG
>JANMSA010001097.1:0-4132 GCA_031388865.1 Acidobacteriota bacterium
CGAGACGGTGATCGTCTCCTGAACCTGGGCGGAAAGAACTGCGTACACCACCAGCGCGAGCATGAGCTACAGAATACAGGCCCGTGCTCCTCGTGGGACGCGATGCGGCGCGCTGCTTCGCGACGTTGCTGATTTGTGCAACGCCCCCTCGAGAGCGCCCCTCACCCTGACCCTCTGCCCACCGCGGTCCCCATCGTGTGAGGCTGCGCAGACGTTCCCCCCCCGTATCGCAATCTTTCCATAGGCGGGTAGGGAAACCGTTCCTGAAAGCACTCCTAGTTATCCCATTCGGAAGGCTTGCTTTTCCTTTTCCGTTCGCTGCGGGCCCGCCGCCTCATGGAGGATCGATGATCTCAAGGAAATACCTGGAGAAGCTCCGCGGAGAGCTCGGCGGCAGGCTGCTCGAAGCGGGCGATCCGGGATACGACCAGTCGCTGACCATCGACAACGGCCGCATTGACTTGCGTCCGGGCGTGGTCGTGCTTTGTACCACCGCGCAGGACGTCATCACGCACCGTCATCGACTGAATCGTCATCTGGATTCGGAGGGAAAATGGCAGGTTACAGAATCGTCTTCGCATCCGCTGCGCTTGCGGTGGCACTCGCGCCCGGATGCCGGCGCGAGATTCCGGCGATGTCTCAGGACGTCACCACAACTGAGGTCACGGCCACCACGGCAACCAGGCCGGCACCGCCCCCTTCTCAGGGAGGGATCATCCTCAGTTCAGCCGTTCCCGGCGACATCACGTTCGGCGGAACGGTCAGTCTGCCGTCCCTGCAGAAGGACTTCGATGTCCTCTCGTGGAACTCATTCATTTCTCTGAACTGGCCGGCCGATGCGAATGGCGTTGCCGACCCGGGGAAGATGATCGGGAAAGACGGCGATGGTCCGACGGTGTGGGAACGATTCAGCGATGTTGGGACGGTCTTCCTTCCCGATGGCGCGCCCCCTCAGTGGCAGGCGCCGGAGGTGGTGCCCGATGCGTGCAAGGCGATCTACAGGCCCGGCATGAGACTGGTCAGTCAGACTGGCAAGGCGCCTGCCTCGATCGTGTCGGCGATGAGCCAGCCGTTCAACACCGGACCGCTGATCGATCAGGACGGCGACTTCTCGCGGTTCCAGATCGTCGTGAACAAGCCGATGTTCGACTTCATCGTCGCGAACCATCTCTATTCGAGGGCGGGCCAGAAAGGCTTCAAAGGGCCCATCAAGTTTCCGTGCGGCCAGACCGCCGATCCCACGAAGACGCCGCCGGTCCCTTACGAAGAAGGCGCCATCATGGTCAAGGCTTCGTGGAAGATCATCGATTCCTCGGAGAAGGTGCGATTCCATACGTCCGAAGCGCTGGTGTATTCGGCGGCATCGGCGAATCCTACTTATCCCGCGACCTGTTCCAGTCAGTTTCTCGGGCTGGTCGGACTGCACATCGTCCATAAAACCGACAACGCGCCCCAGTGGGTCTGGTCGACGTTCGAGCACATGGACAATGCCCCGACCGACGCTGAGGTGAAGAGCGGCAACCTCAAGGCGTCGTACAACTACTACAACCCGTAGTGCGCGGCGAAAGACTGTCCACCGAATCAGGTACCGCCGCGACCGTGGGATCCCACGAAGAAAAGCTCGTTCCATTCGCAAGTCGTGCGCTTGGACACGTTCACCACAGTGCAGCCTCCGCAGACGTTCGTGCCGGAGAGCGCGCAAGCGCGCAATGCCGACGCTCTGGCTCTGCTCACAGGGGTCAATCCGGGCTCCGTATGGGCCAACTATCAGTTGATCAGCACCCAGTGGCCGACCGCGGGAGGCAATGACTGCAACGCGCCTGCGGGTGACCCGCTTGGGTTACCGGCGCCCACATTCCTCGGGAACTCGACACTCGAGACCTACATTCAGGGAACAACGCCGCGGGTCTCGTCGAGCTGCGTCGATTGCCACAACAACGCGGCGACGACCGCCTCAATCCCATCCGATTTCACGTACGTCCTGCAGCGCGCGCAATAGCGATAAGGAGAGGTCATGGCAAACGACTCGCCCACCGACATCAATGACTTCGCCGCGATGTCCGCGGCGCTGACCGGCTTCAGACTCAGTTTCATCCAGCCCCAGCTCGACCCCGTCAACCTCTCCCAGTTGTACTTCGATACGGCAACAGAGCAGACCAACGGGAAGGCGTTCACGCTGCAGATGTTGCTCACCGCGTATCGGGGGATGAGCACGCAGCCAGCCCAGCAGGTTGCCAACAACCTGCTCGGGATCGGCGCCGGCAGCAATCAGCTGACCTTCCCGCTCGCGCAGAGCATCATCAAGCTCTGGTACACGGGCGGCTGGTACGAGCCGGGGAGCATCAACATGTCCTTCGTCGTCTCGTCCGGCGCTTATACGAACGGTCTGGTGTGGAACGTCATGCAATCCCACCCGATGGGCTCGAGCCTGTTTACGTTCGGCTATTGGAGTGAGGCGCCGGGGTCGCTGTTCGACTTCGGGCTCGACGTGCCTCAGCCTCCGGCAGGGGGTGCGCAATGAGCGCGGTGACGGGCAACTATGACGTGGTGATCATCGGCGCGGGAGTCTCGGGCAATGCCATCGCCATGCAACTCGGCAAGGCGGGCAAGAAGGTGCTGATCCTCGAGGCCGGTCTCGCGGTGCCCGACAACCGCGCCGAGTACATGGAGAACTTCTTTCTCTCGCTCGCGAAGACGCCGGAGTCTCCTTACCCGCCTCTGCCGGGCAACGGGCGCGATGGGACCGGGGTGCTGACGATGCCCGATCCGGCGAAACTGCCGACCCCGCGCGCCACGGTGCTCATGGTCGGCGAAGGGCCGGACAAGAGCTACCTGATCGGACAAGACGCGACGACGCAGATCCTGCATCCGCAGCCGGACAAGACCAGCGTGCGCGGAATGCCGTTCGGAAGTGGATTCGAGCGCAACGGCGGCGGCACCGCCTGGCACTGGCTGGGGACTTCGCTGCGGCTGCTGCCGCATGACCTCACAATGAAGACGACTTACGGAGTCTTCGACGACTGGCCGGTTGCGTACGAAGAGCTCGAGGGGTTCTACGGCCAGGCCGAAAGCGTGATCGGTGTTTCGGCGAGCGTGGCCGACCAGGCACCGCTGCAGCAGGCCATCGGCCTCACGTATCCGCCCGGATATCAGTACCCCATGCGACCCATTCCGATCAGCATCGTCGATCAGACCGTCTCGAAGATCGACAACATGACGGTGACTCCGGACGCGCCGGCCGATCCGACGTCCTACGAAGTCTTCGTCACGCCGACACCGGCCGGACGAAACTCCGAGCCCAACTATCAGGACCGGCGTCAGTGCGCCGGCAACACGAACTGCATCCCCATCTGTCCCATCCAAGCGAAGTGGGACCCGACAGTGACCCTCGGCCAGGCGCTCGACACCGGGAACGTCACCGTTCAGTACCAGACCGTGGCGACGAACATCCGTGTCGACGCCAACAACAATGTCATAGGCGTCGACTACATCACGTGGGCTGGAGATCCAAACACCGGCGTGACTGGCAAGACGCCCGGGACCGTATCTGCGCGGGCCTATGCCTTGTGCGCACACGCGGTCGAGAACGCCAAGCTTCTCCTGATGTCGAATGGCGGAAACGGCGTCGCCAACACGAGCGACCAGGTCGGTCGCAACCTGATGGACCACATGCTTTATCTCTCATGGGCGCTGGCGCCGGAACCCGTGTGGGGGTACCGCGGACCGCTGGCCACCGCCGGAATCGAATCGCTTCGCGATGGCGAGTTCCGCAAGAACCGCTCGGCGTTCCGGATCGAGATCGGCAATGAGGGCTGGAACTTCGCGGCCGGCGATCCCAACACCACGTTGAACGATTGGGTGAGTGGGGCAGACGGGTCTCAGACCAATCCCTCGATGGAAAGGCTGGGAGGTCTGGAGCTCGCGCAGAAACTGAACTACCTCTATACGCGGCAGTTTCGGCTGGCGTGTCTCTTCGATCAGGCTCCTCAGCCGGAGAACCGGATCACTCTCGACAAGGAGCTCACGGACGGACTGGGACTGCCTCGCCCGCAAATCAACTATGGACTCGACGACTACACACTCGCAGGTTTTATGGCCGGTCGCGAAGTGGCCAGTGCGGTCTACAAGCAGA
>JANMSA010000568.1:0-1540 GCA_031388865.1 Acidobacteriota bacterium
GGAGTGCCGGATGCCGCTGTGCTATGGCGGGGGAGTCAAAACAGTCGAACAGGCCAAAGCCATCATAGGACTCGGAGTGGAGAAAGTTGCCCTCAGCTCTGCTGCCATTGAGAATCCCGCTTTAGTAACTTCGATCGCGGACGAGGTCGGCAGCCAGAGCGTCGTGGTGGTTCTGGATGTGAAAAGAACGAGATCAGGTGACTACGAGATCTGGACGCACAACGCCACCAGGAATACCGGTAACTCTCCAGTCGAATTTTCCCGTCAGCTCCAGTCGCTGGGCGTAGGTGAAATCGTCGTGAACTCAATCGACCGGGATGGCGAGATGAAGGGCTACGACCTCGAGATCGCAGCCCGCGTGCGTGAAGCGGTGACGACGCCGATGTCTGTGCTGGGCGGAGCCGGTTCTCTGGAAGACATCAGCGCGTTGATCCGGCGGTTCGGAGTGATCGGCGCGGCCGCGGGCAGCCTCTTCGTGTTCAAAGGCCCGTACAGAGCCGTACTCATCAACTATCCCAATGCTGCGGACAAAGAACGCATCATTGCTGACTCGCGCCCTCGCTGAGTGGTCGCCCGATTGCAGACAGCTCGCCGCGTCCTCGGGTGTTGAGTGCCCTTCAGAATTCAGCCGGTAGGACGTCTTCATCCGGCTTGCCCGCGCCCGCCGCACTACGCCTCTCGGCGTGGCGTACCATGAGGTAAATGCCGAGAGCCGTTCCGATCGTGACAGCCCCCAGGAGCACCGGTGCACCGGGCACATGCTTGTAGAACAGGATGCCGGCCAGCGAACATACGCTGCCCAGAAGGGCATAGATCGTCGTGACGGACTTGTGACTGGCCCCGGCGATGACGAGCCGTTGATACAGATGCGATCGGTGTGGCAGGAAGACGTTCTCGCGCCTGTAAGCGCGCCTGGCGAACGTGAACGTGGTATCGAACACGAAGAGCCATACAAAAAGGACTCCCGCTATGACGGCTCGTGGTTCCCTCTGCGCCGCAAACACCGTCAGTGTGGCGAAAAGAAAACCGAGAAACCCGCTTCCGACATCTCCCATGAAGATTTGCGCGGGCGGCCAGTTATGCCATAGGAAGCCGGTGGAAGCGCCGGCCACGGCGATGCCCAGCACCACGAGGACGGAATTGGACGAGATCGCGCCCACGATCGCCCAGGCCAGAGCCGCGATCACGGCCTGACTTGCGGCAATCCCGTCGATTCCATCCATGAAGTTGTACGCATTGGTCAGGCCTGCGATCCACATGATCGTAAGAACGTAGGCCAACCACATGAAGTCGATGGTTACCCCGGTCAGAGCCGCGATCACGTCCATTGGTCCGAGGATGGCCGTGACCAGGGCTGCCGTAAAGAGATGCGTCAGCAGACGGACGCGAGTGCCAAGTGATCGGAAGTCGTCCTGGAACCCGATCGCAGCGATGCCGCTCGATGTGAGGGCAATCAGCAGCGCCGTCTGGATATCAAAGCCCGGAGAAAGAACTGCTGCAATCAGAACGGCAGAAAGGGCCAGAATGACAATTGAAACGC
>JANMSA010000607.1:0-1605 GCA_031388865.1 Acidobacteriota bacterium
CCCATCAGCTCTTCGGGGATGTCGAGCGAACGCGCGGCCGGGTTGGAGGCTCCCGTCTCAATGAGCAGGCGGTTGCGATACGACCGCATGTGATTGTGATACCAGGTGATGTCGCTCTCGATAATCTCCCCGGTCCGCGGATCTGACGTGCTGGGTCCAACGGCGTTGCGCACCAGCGAGGCCGCCCAACGCACCACGGAATACCGAATGTCCTCCGCGTCCCACTCCGGATCGTCGCGTGGCGACGGGGGATCTCTGGCGAGAATCGCGTTTTTGAAGCCAGCCCTCTCAAACGCTTTCTGCCAATCTTGAATGCCCTGGCGTACATATGGGCGCCATTTGGCCGGGGTGGCCGGGTCGAGGTAGTACACGATAGGCTTGATGGGCTCAACCAGTTCTCCACGCGCATAGGCGGCGGCATCTTTGGGCTCGAGCCGCCAGCGACGAATGAAACTCTGTGTCGCGGCCTTCAGTTCATTGAGCCCATAATTCACGCGCCCTACCGTGAAAAACCCAATGCGCTCATCGGCGTACCGCGCGCGCATGGGTTCTTTGGGCAGGACCACGAGGGACTGCCGCATTTCGAGAGAAATCGTCCCGGCATCGCGGTCGGACGGGGGCTCGCCCGCATCGAATGTTTGTGTGTGGCGGACCTCGACGTTGAGCGGAAAAGAGCGGACCGTATTGATGTAGCTGCGCGCTGGGTCGAGGCGCCGCACCTGGTAGGTCCGTCGCATGGCGGCATCGAGACCACTGAGGGCGGGCGTGTCGCCGGCAAAAAAGTCGGTCACGTCAATCACGTAGCTACTGCTGTCGCGCGAAAACGCCTGCAGCGGGAACGCAGCCAGAATGGGTCCGAGGTTATTGCTTGCGACGGAAATAGCGATAGGCAGCGAATCGTCGGCAACGGCGCCAAATGCCATTGCGCGAAGCATGACGCGGTCGCCGCTGCGCTCCCAACGCACCACGCGTTCGGAAACCGAAGTCCCGGCCGACGTGAAGCCGGCGAAGTTCGTGGGTACGGCCGCCACCCGGGTGACCAGCAGAAAGTCCCGTTGCACGAGGGAGTCTGGCAGCTCGAAGAACCACCGATCCTCCACCCGGTGAACGGTGATCCCGCCTGCATCTGTCACGGCGCGTTCTGTAATGACCTGTGCGAAGGGTCTGGGGCCGCGCCGCGCGGGCTGGGCGGCGGGCTGTCCTGCCGCGGGAGGGGTGGCGCCTTGCTGCTGTTGTGCCACGAGCGCACCGGGGAGCGACGGGCCGAGGAGCAGGACGGCGGCGACCGAGAAGCGCATGGGGGAAGGGTGCATGGGACTATCGAAGGGGGAAACGCGAACATGTCGCCGCGGGTAGCGGGAGCGAAAGGCCCGCGCCGCCGGAGATGCGCGGCAGATCGCAAGAAAAGGGGTCACGAAAAAAACGGGACCTCCTGCCAGGAGGCCTCTTCTCGCTAGTTAGTGTCCTACCCCCAGCGTGTTCCATCCCGCAGCTCATCTGTTCGCCTCAACCCTTCGCCGCTTTTTTGGGTTGATGCCGAGTAGAGCGCCCCGTTCGAACTCAGGCGTCGGCGGTTTCAGGACGGACGCTAGTGACAGCCGAACG
>JANMSA010000622.1:0-4991 GCA_031388865.1 Acidobacteriota bacterium
GCAAAGGGTCCGCAAGGGCCAGGTGCTCGCCGACGGGCCCTGCACCGATGCCGGTGAGCTCGCCCTCGGCCGCAACGTCCTGGTGGCGTTCATGCCGTGGCGCGGCAACAACTTCGAGGACGCGATTCTCGTGTCCGAGAAGCTGGTCAAAGAGGATTACTACACCTCCATCCACATCGAGGAGTTCGAGATCGAAGCCCGCGACACCAAGCTCGGGCCCGAGGAGATCACCCGCGACATCCCGAACGTGAGCGAGTCCGCTCTGCGCGACCTCGACGAGAGCGGAATCATCCGCATCGGCGCGACCGTCAAGCAGGGCGACATCCTCGTGGGCAAAGTCACGCCGAAGGGCGAGACCCAGCTCACGCCCGAAGAGAAGCTGCTCCGCGCGATCTTCGGCGAGAAGGCCGGCGACGTCCGCGACGCCTCGCTCAAGACGCCTCCGGGCATCGAAGGCACCGTCGTCGACGTGAAGATCTTCTCGCGCAAGGGTGTCGACAAGGACACCCGCGCGAAGTCGATCGAAGAGGGCGAGATCGAGCGGATGAACCGCAACATCCAGGACGAGATCCGCATCATCACCGATGCGCGCAACAAGAAGATCTCCGACATCCTCGCGAACAAGAAGCTGCAGCGCGACGTGGTCGACTTCAAGACCGGCGACGTTCTGGTCCGCAAGAACGAGGTCGCCGATCGCGACACCGTGAACCGCCTCTCCCGCCGCGAGCTCCTGGCGCTGCCGGTCGAGGAGGAGGCGCGTGAGACGGTCCGTATGTTCGTCGAGCGCGCCGAGAACCGCATCCGCGTTCTCGAGCAGAAAGCCGAAGAGCGCCGCGAAGACCTGCAGAAGGGTGACGAGCTTCCCCCGGGCGTCATCAAGATGATCAAGGTCTACGTGGCCATGAAGCGCAAACTGTCCGTCGGCGACAAGATGGCCGGACGCCACGGCAACAAAGGTGTCATCTCGCGCATCCTGCCCGAGGAAGACATGCCGTACATGCCGGATGGCACGCCGGTCGAGATCGTCCTCAATCCGCTCGGCGTTCCCTCACGCATGAACGTCGGTCAGATCCTCGAGACGCACCTCGGCTGGGCCGCGCGGACTCTCGGTCTTCACTTCTCAACGCCTGTTTTTGACGGGGCAACTGAGGCGGAGATCAAGGATCAGCTCAAGGCGGCAGGCATCGCCTCGGACGGCAAGACGGACCTCTTCGACGGCATGACCGGCGAGAGATTCGAGCAGCGCGTCTGCGTGGGATTCATCTACATGCTCAAGCTGTCGCACCTCGTGGACGACAAGATCCACGCGCGTTCGATCGGGCCGTACTCCCTCATCACCCAGCAGCCGCTGGGTGGGAAAGCCCAGTTCGGCGGTCAGCGCTTCGGAGAGATGGAAGTCTGGGCTCTCGAAGCGTACGGCGCCGCGTACACCCTGCAGGAGCTGCTCACGGTCAAGTCGGACGACGTCGAAGGACGTTCCAAGATTTACGAGGCCATCGTCAAGGGCGAGGTTCCGGATGATCCGGGTCTGCCCGAGTCGTTCAACGTCCTCGTTCGCGAGCTGCAGTCGCTCTGTCTGGATGTGGAGTTGTTGAAGGAATAGCAAAGTCACTCGCGCTCTCTCCTCACGGGGAGAGTGCGAGAGACGGAGACCATCATGGGACGCAAAGCAATGACGCTGTCGAGAATGCCGAACTCCTCCTGCCTGGCTTGCCACGGCATGGGGGCCATCCGCATGACCGCTCACTTCTACACGGGCGACCGTGAATGGGAAGCGCCGTGCTGGGAGTGCTTCGGCAACGACGTGAAGCTGCAGTTCCCGCATCCAACGACAACTGACAATTGACCTGCAGCGCAGGTCATCCTGAGGACGCGACAGCGGACGAAGGATCTCCTGGCGAAACGAAATAGCAACCCTCATAAGGGAGGCATACATTGGAAAGTTTCAACGCACTGTTTACACCGGCAAAGCCTCAGGCGATCAACGATTTCAACGCCATCAAGATCAGCCTCGCCAGCCCGGAGAAGATCCGGTCGTGGTCGTACGGTGAAGTGACCAAGCCGGAAACGATCAACTACCGCACCTTCAAGCCGGAGCGCGACGGTCTGTTCTGCGCGAAGATCTTCGGCCCGATCACCGACTGGGAATGCCTGTGCGGCAAGTACAAGCGCATGAAGCACCGCGGCGTCATCTGCGACAAATGCGGTGTCGAAGTCACCAAGTCCAAAGTCCGCCGCGAGCGGATGGGTCACATCGAGCTGGCCAGCCCTGTCTCGCACGTCTGGTTCTTCAAGGGCCTGCCGTCGCGCATCGGCCACCTGCTCGACATCTCCCTGCGCGATCTCGATCGCATCCTCTACTTCGAGTCCTATGTCGTCATCGACACGGGCGACCTCGAAGGCGTGATCAACGAGAAAGAGCTGCTCACCGAAGAGAAGTATCGCGAGCTGCGCGGCCAGTACGGCGACGTGTTCGTGGCGAAGATGGGTGCCGAGGCGATCAAGGAGCTGCTCCGCCGCGTGACGGTGGACGAGCTCAGCGACGAGCTCCGCCTGATCATGCGCACCGAGACTTCGCAGATCAAGAAGCTCAAGGCGGCCAAGCGCCTGAAGGTCGTCGACGCCTTCCGCAAGTCGGGCCATCGTCCCGACTGGATGATCCTCGACGTCATCCCGGTCATCCCGCCGGAGCTGCGCCCGCTCGTGCCCCTCGACGGCGGCCGCTTCGCGACGTCGGATCTGAACGATCTGTACCGCCGCGTCATCAACCGCAACAACCGCCTCAAGAAGCTTCTCGAGCTGCGCGCGCCGGACGTCATCGTGCGCAACGAGAAGCGCATGCTGCAGGAAGCGGTGGACGCGCTCTTCGACAACGGCCGCCGCGGCCGCGTGCTGAAGGGCTCCAACAACCGCCCCCTCAAGTCGCTGTCGGACACGCTGAAAGGCAAGCAGGGCCGCTTCCGCCAGAACCTCCTCGGCAAGCGCGTCGATTACTCCGGCCGTTCCGTCATCGTCGTCGGCCCGGAGCTGCGTCTGCACCAGTGCGGCCTGCCGAAGAAGATGGCCCTCGAGCTCTTCAAGCCGTTCATCTACCACAAGCTCGAGCAGCAGGGGCTGGTCGGTACGATCAAGGCCGCGAAAGAGCTCGTCGAGATGCAGACCAACGAAGTGTGGGATGCCCTGGAGAGCGTCATCAAAGAGCATCCGGTTCTCCTGAACCGCGCGCCGACCCTTCACCGTCTGGGCATCCAGGCGTTCGAGCCGGTGCTCGTCGAAGGCAAAGCCATCAAGATCCATCCGCTCGTCTGCACGGCCTTCAACGCCGACTTCGACGGTGACCAGATGGCCGTTCACGTCCCGCTGTCTCCGAAAGCGCAGGTCGAGTCGCAGGTCCTGATGCTGGCCTCGAACAACATCCTCTCGCCGGCGCACGGCAAGCCGCTCGCGGTCCCCTCACAGGATCTCGTCCTCGGCTGCTACTACCTCACCAAGGCCAAGCCGAACGCCAAGGGCCTCGGCAAAGCCTTCGGTGATTTCGATGAAGTGATGATCGCGCTGCAGTCCGGCGAGGTCGAGCTGCTCACGCCCATCCGGTGCCGGGTCAGCGGCCGCTTCATGGATCTGACCAAGCAGTTCAACGATCAGGACATCGTCCGCGCGGAGATCGAAGACCTCGACAAGAAGCTCATCGAGACCACCGTCGGCCGGGTCGTGTTCAACATGCATCTCCCCGCGCAGATCCCGTTCATCAACGGGCTGCTCAAGAAGAAGGGCCTGCAGGAACTGGTGAACTACTGCTTCATCAACTACGGCAATGCCATGACCGTGGAGATGCTCGACGATCTGAAGGATCTCGGGTTCCTCTACGCCACCAAGGCCGGCGTCTCCATCGGCGTCGACGACATGGTCATCCCGGCGCGCAAGCAGGAGATCGTCGAGAACGCACGCAAGTCCGTCCTCGAGGTCGAGCGCCAGCGCCTCGACGGCGCCATCACTCATGGTGAGCGCCACAACAAGATCATCGACATCTGGCACCGCGCCACCGAGAACGTCTCGGACGAGATGTTCTCCGAGATGAAGCGCGTCGAAGAAGAGAAGGGGGAGTTCAACCCCATCTTCATGATGGCCGACTCCGGCGCTCGTGGCTCCAAAGAGCAGGTCCGCCAGCTCGCCGGCATGCGCGGCCTCATGTCCAAGCCCTCGGGCGAAGTCATCGAGACGCCCATCACCGCCAACTTCCGCGAAGGCCTGTCGGTTCTTCAGTACTTCATCTCCACGCACGGCGCGCGTAAGGGTCTGGCCGACACCGCGCTCAAGACGGCCGACTCCGGATACCTCACCCGACGTCTGGTCGACGTCGCGCAGGACGTGATCATCACCGAGCAGGACTGCCAGACCTTCGACGGCATCGTCGTCACTCCCATCATGGAAGGCGGCGACATCCTCGAGCCGCTTCGCGACCGCATCGTGGGCCGCATCTCGCAGGAAGACATCTACGATCCGCTCACGGGTGACAAGCTCGTGTCGCAGAACGAAGAGCTCTCGGACGAGCTGGCCAACGCCATTCAGGAAGCGGGCATCGAGCAGGTCAAGATCCGCTCCGTGCTCACCTGCGAGACCCGTCGTGGAGTGTGCCGCCGTTGCTACGGCCGCAACCTCGCGAGCGGCAAGCTCGTCGAGATCGGCGAGGCCGTCGGCGTCATCGCCGCCGAGTCCATCGGGGAGCCGGGCACCCAGCTCACCATGCGGACGTTCCACGTCGGTGGTACGGCGTCGCGCGTTTCCGAGCAGTCCAAGCACGAGGCCACCAGCCCGGGCCGCATCCAGCTCGTGAACGTCACCACCGTCACGACCAAGAACGGCAACCAGGTCGTCATCAACCGCAACGGCAAGCTGCTGATCATGGAAGACACGCCGACGCGCAAGTCGAAGAACGCGAAGGCGGGCGACATTGCAGCGGGCTCGCGCGAGAAGGAGCGTTACGCTCTGGT
>JANMSA010000645.1:0-2379 GCA_031388865.1 Acidobacteriota bacterium
GTTGTCAGTTGTCAGTTGTCAGTTGTCAGTTGTCCGGGCCTTTTCGCCTGAATCGAGCTCGTGAGGCAGACCAAGCAGCTCGCAGCTCGCAGCTCACAGCTAGCAGGAAATGAGGCCCGACTCCTTTGGCTGGGACTGAAATGGTCCTCCTGAGAGCTGCGAGCTGCGAGCTGCGAGCTCAAGACTGATCACGCTACACTTCCCAACCATGAACCCGCTCGACCGCCGCGACTTCATCCGACTCGCTGGGATGGGCATCACCGCCCTCGCCGTATCGCCGCTCACGTACGCGCAGCAGGTGCCGCTCGAAGAGCTCACTATCGCTCAGATGAGCCGCTTCAGTGCGCGTTCATTGACCGAGGCTTATCTGGCGCGCATCGATTTGTTCGACAAAGACCTCCACTCGATCATCGAGCTGAATCCGGACGCACTGGCCATCGCGGCTTCGCTCGATCGCGAACGTACGGGCGGGCGGGTGCGGGGCCCGATGCACGGAATCCCCGTGCTCATCAAAGACAACATTGATACGGCCGACCGGATGCGCACCAGTGCAGGATCGCTTGCCCTCGCGGAATCGATCGCGGCTCGAGACGCGCACATGGTCAAACGACTGCGCGAGTCTGGTGCTGTGCTTCTCGGCAAGACCAACCTGAGCGAGTGGGCGAACTTCCGCTCCACGCGCTCGACGAGCGGCTGGAGCGCTCGCGGGGGCCTGACCCGCAACCCCTACGCGCTCGATCGCAATTGCTGCGGCTCGAGCTCCGGCACGGGGGCGGCGATCGCCGCGAGCTTCGCGGCGGTAGGCATCGGGACGGAAACAGACGGATCGATCGTATGCCCCGCCTCCTCCTGCGGCCTGGTCGGGCTCAAGCCGACCGTGGGACTGGTGAGCCGCAGCGGAATCATTCCGATCTCTCACAGCCAGGACACTGCCGGACCGATGACGCGAACGGTCACCGACGCCGCCATTCTTCTCGGCGCGATGACTGGCATCGACTCCCTCGACGCGGTCACCTCCGCGAGCCGCAGCCACATGCACGCTGACTACACCACATTCCTCGATGCGAACGGACTGCGCGGCGCACGGATCGGGATCGCACGTCAGTCGTTCGGCGCGAACGAGCACGTGAAGCGCGTCATGGACGGGGCCATCGACGTCATCCGCGGGCTCGGCGCAACGATCGTCGACCCCGCAGACATGAAGACACACAACCAGTATGGAGACAGCGAGTTCGAGGTCCTGCTCTACGAATTCAAAGCAGACCTCAACGCCTATCTCGCGCAACTCGGCCCCCAGGTGACATCGCGGACGCTCGCGGATCTGATCCGTTTCAACGAAGAGAATCGCGACCGCGAGTTGAAGTACTTCGGGCAGGAGATCTTCGAGCAGGCGCAGGAAAAAGGGCCCCTCACCACCCCTGCCTACAGAAAGGCTCTGGCGAAGAACCACCGCTTATCACGGGCCCAGGGGATCGATGCGGTGATCAGGCAGCACAAGCTGGACGCGCTGATTGCACCGACAGGGGCACCTGTGTGGACGACAGACCTCGTCAACGGCGACCACTACACCGGCGGGTACTCGACTGCATCCGCGGTGTCGGGCTATCCGCACATCACCGTGCCCGCGGGGATGGTTTTTGGCCTTCCCGTGGGGCTGTCGTTCTTTGCGGGCGCTTGGAGTGAACCGGCGCTGCTCCGATACGCGTTCGCGTTCGAGCAAGCCACGAATGCCCGGAAGGCTCCCACCTTCCTCGGCACCGTGGCGACGTAATCGCGCGCAGAGCATGGTCCGAAAGTCGCAGTCCGCTGCGTCAGGAGGACACATGACTGCAAAGAAAAGAATGGCTGGCAAGAGCACCGGAAGCGCCTTGTTGAGTGCGGTTGCGGGGAGCGTGAGCACCGATAGCCTCATCGAGTTCGTCGAACGCCTGGGCGTCGTCGATCTCATCGTCGGTCGGGTGAAGACCAGGATCGAGGAGACCGACATCGACGAGCTCTTCGACGAGACGGCTCTCTACCTGAAACAGAACCCTGAGGTGCTGGTGGTTTCGCTGGGCGCCATCACCGTTGCGGCGGGGATGCTGGTCTGGCTCAGTGGCCGTCGCGAGAGGGATGGCGCACAGCGCCGCATCGTCAGCGCGCCTCCCGCGAGGAAAAAGAGCCGGGCCCGCAAGGAGGCCTGAAGCGGCGCTTCTCTTTCTCAGGCTCGGCCGCGAGACTCTCACCACAGAGACACAGCGCGGGTCGTTGCACCCGCCTGCGAACGATCCTGCCGAAAGGGATCCCCCTCATCCGCCTTCGGCACCTTCTCCCCCCGCCGGAGGAGAAGGGTCTCGAATGAAACCTGCAGCGGGAGTGCACAAGCAGATCGGACACTTC
>JANMSA010000647.1:0-4814 GCA_031388865.1 Acidobacteriota bacterium
GTTGTCAGTTGTCAGTTGTCAGTTGTCAGTTGTCAGTTGTCAGTTGTCTGCGCAGGATAGATCGGAGCCATGCGGCCCTTGATCGTGTCGGCAGCTCAGTGCCATCACTTGCGTACAGTCTCCCGAAAGGCCATCGATCTCAGACAACCGACAACCGACAACCGACAACCGACAACCGACAACCGACAACCGACAACCGACAACTGACAACCGACAAGCGACAACCGACAACCGACAAGCGACAACTGACAACCCCGCCAACCGAACACCCGCATACAATGCGCCCCCGATGACCCCGGTCCGCCGTCTCCTCCACTACTTTGCCCGTTACAAGCTGCGGCTCACAGCGGGCGGGGCGTGCGTGGTGGGGTCGGCCGGGTTCTCGCTGCTCAAGCCGCTCATCATCGGCAGGGCGGTCAACGCGCTCACGTCGGGATTCACGCAGGAAGCCCTCGTTCGCTACAGCCTGATGCTCGTCGGCGCGACCATCGCCGAAGGGGTGTTTCTCTTTCTGCAGCGGAGGGTGGTGATCGGGGCGTCGCGGCATATCGAATACGACATGCGCAACGACTTCTACGGGCATCTGCAGAAGCTTCCCGTCCGGTTCTATCAGGAGCAGCGCACGGGCGACCTCATGTCCCGGGCTACGAACGATCTGGGCTCGGTGCGCATGCTCATCGGTCCGGCGGTGATGCATGCGGCCTCATCCCTGCTCGTGGTTGGCGGCGCCTTCGTGATGATGTTGCGCACCGACTCGACGATGGCGCTCATGTCGCTGGCGTCGGTGCCCATCGTGGCCGGGCTGGTGTCCGGATTCGGCAAGCGCATCCATGCCCGCTCGCGCGCGGTTCAGGACTACTTCGGGGAGATCTCCTCGCGCGTGCAGGAAAACCTGTCCGGAGTCCGGGTCGTCCGGGCGTTCACGCGCGAGGAGAGCGAGATCGCGGCGTTCAAGCGGATGAACCACGAGTTCGTCGAGCGCAACCGCTCCCTGATCCGCCTGAGCGCATTCTTCTATCCCGCGCTGCACATGCTCATGGGGCTGATGTTCGTGTTCGTCTTCTACCTGGGCAGCCGGAAGATGATCGCCGGGACGATGACCCTTGGCGCCTTCGTTGCCTTCCAGTTCTACCTCGGCCGCATGATCTGGCCCCTGGTGGCCCTCGGCTGGGTGATCAACCTCTTTCAGCGCGGGATGGCCTCGATGAAGCGTCTCACGGAGATCTGGAACGTCCAGCCTGACGTCGACGTGGCCGAAGAGGTGGAGATGAGCCGGCAGGGAAATCTGCAGATCCGCAATCTGACGTTCTCGTACGGCGATCGTCCGGTGCTGCGGGACATCAACCTCGAGGTACGTCATGGCGAGACCGTGGGAATCGTGGGCCGCACCGGCAGCGGCAAGTCGACGCTGCTGTCGGTGATCACGCGCGCCTTCGAACCTCCTCCGGGGACGGTTCTGTTGAACGGCAGGCCGATCGAGAGCATCCCCATTCGCCAGCTGCGCGAGTGGATCGGCATGGTGCCGCAGGAAACGTTTCTCTTCTCGGAGTCGATCGCGGAGAACATCCGCTTCGGACGCGCGGAGGCAGACGACGAGCGCGTGGACGTGGCCGCCAGACAGGCCGGCTTGGAGACGGACGTGGCCGGGTTCGCACAGGGGCTGAAGACCGTCATCGGCGAACGCGGCATCACGTTGTCGGGCGGGCAGAAGCAGCGCACGGCCATCGCCCGCGCTCTCGTTCGCGATCCGCTGATCCTCATCCTCGACGACTCCCTGAGCGCGGTCGACACCCACACCGAGGAACGGATCCTCGACGCGCTCCGGACCATCCGCGCGGGACGTACAGCCTTGATCGTCTCCCATCGCGTGTCTTCGGTGAAGGACGCGGACCACATCGTGGTGATGGACGAGGGAAGGATCATCGAGCGCGGCTCGCACGATACGCTCCTGGCCGGGGGCGGCTACTACGCCGATCTCTACCGACGCCAGACCATCGAGGCGGAGTTGGAGGAGATCGCATGAGCGGCATACGGCGCCGCTCGTTGTCGGTTGTCAGTCGTCTGTGCAGCACGATGACCAGGCGCGGAATCGCAGGCAACCGACAATCGATTCAGCTGGCGCGGCGCAGGGATCTGCGGCACTTGCTGAGCGTCAGCGCCGCTGTCATGAATCGACTGTGTGCTTCCTACGCAACATGACGACCAGGCGCGACGTCGCAGACAACTGACCACCGACAACTGACAACTTTTCTGAATGTCCGAGATCGAAAAACACGAAGACGAAGGCGCGAAAGCGTTCGACGCCCACCTGACGGTCCGGCTCCTGAAGTATCTGCGCCCATATCGCTGGCGGGCGACCGGGTCCGTGCTGCTGGTCATTCTGTCTTCTGCGTTCGAGATCGCGGGCCCGGCCATCACAGCCATCGCCATCGATCTGTTCGTCACTCCCGTCATCGGGGGCCAGCCGCTCGGGGTGAGCCTTCGTGTGGGCGAATGGCTCGTTGCGCACGGATTCCGGCTCGATCCGCTGATGGGAGTGAACGTTGCCGCGGGTCTGTATCTGTTCACGCTCACTGGTGGTTTTGTCGTTCTTTATGCGCAGATGGTCCTGATGAACACCATGGGCCAGTACATCATGTACGACCTGCGCAAGCAGATCTTCGGGCACCTGCAGAAGCTCGACGTGCAGTACTTCGACCGCAATCCGGTCGGGCGGCTGATGACGCGCGTCACGACCGATGTCGACGCTTTGAATGAGTTGTTCACGGCCGGCTTCGTGGCCATCTTCGGCGACGTCTTCGTCCTTCTCGGAATCGTCGGCGTCCTCTTCTGGATGGACTGGCGTCTGGCGCTGGTGCTCTTCTCGATCACGCCCTTCATCATCCTGGTCTCCATCTGGTTCCGCCGCGGTGCGCGCGTGACGTACCGCCAGGTGCGCACGCGCATTGCGGCCATCAACGCGTTCCTGCAGGAGCACATCTCAGGCATGTCGACCGTCCAGCTCTTCAACCGCGAAGAGAAGGAGGCGGCGAAGTTCGAGGGGCTGAACGACCGGCACCGGCAAGCCAACCTCGACGCCATCTATTACTACGCGATCTTCTATCCCCTGATCGAACTGGTGCAGACCGTCGGTCTCGCACTGATCGTCTGGTACGGAGGCGGCCAGGTCCTCCGGGGGACGCTCTCCGTGGGAGCGCTGATCGCGTTCTTCCAGTATTCGCAGCGTTTCTATCAGCCGATCGCGGACCTCTCCGAGAAATACAACATCCTGCAGGCGGCGATGGCTGCATCGGAGCGCATCTTCAAGCTGCTCGACACGGCGGTGCGGATCGAAGACGGTGGAAAGAGGGAGGTGCTGGAGCTGCAGTCGATCGAGTTCCGCAATGTCTGGTTCGCGTACCGGGATGAAGGGACGAGGGACGAGGGACGAGGGCCACGGGATGCGGAGAGTTCCAACCTTGGCGAAGCGCCTCGTCCCTCGTCTCTCGTCCCTCGTCCCTCGTCCCTCGTCCCTCGGCCCTCAGACGCCGAGTGGGTGCTCAAGGACGTTTCGTTCCGCGTGAGTCGTGGCGAAAGGGTGGCGCTGGTCGGCCACACGGGCGCGGGGAAGACGACCGTCACGTCACTGCTGCTCCGCTTCTATGAGCCGCAGCGCGGCCAGATCCTCATCAACGGCGTCGACTTCCGTGAGTACTCGATCGAGTCGTTGCGGCGGGTCTTTGCGATCGTGCAGCAGGACTTCTTCATTTTTACGGGCGACGTGGCCGACAACATCTCCCTCGGAGCCGACATGAGCGAGGAGCGGATCCGCGCGGCCGCGACGCGCGTGCAGGCGGATCGCTTCATCTCACGCCTTCCGGACGGGTACGCCTCGTCCGTCCGGGAGCGCGGCGCGGGACTTTCGGTGGGGGAGAAGCAGCTGCTTTCCTTCGCGCGGGCGCTGGCGTTCGATCCGCCTGTGTTGATCCTCGATGAGGCGACCTCCTCGATCGACACGGAGACCGAGCGCCTCATTCAGGATGCAATCCAGACCCTGCTCGAGGGGCGCACCTCCATCGTCATCGCTCACCGTCTCTCCACCATCCGCTCCGCCGACGCGATTCTGGTGTTTCATCATGGAGAGATCCGAGAGCGGGGGACCCACGACGAGCTCATGCAGCAGGCAGGCCTTTATCGCAGGCTCTACGAGATCCAGTACCGCGACGCGGCCGTGGCGGCCGTGTGAGTTTTCCGTACGTTATTTGACTTCCTTGCGGAACCGGCTTAAGGTCTGGGGTTCGATGCAGTCCGTTGTTGGACGCGTGAAGGGAGGGGAGGCGATGACCGTACGGTTCTTCCCCGGGACACAAAGACACAAAACAAGTTTGATTCAGGGCTTTCTCCGCCAGTTTCGCGTCGAGCACGAGCTCGTGAGAGTGGATGAGAGCAAAAAGTCGTACACGCACCACGCCGGTTCCGACCCGGCCCTCGAAGTCGACGGCCGCCTGTTCGTGGATCCGAACATGGACGCGCTGAAGAAAATCTTCAAGGTCGCCGAACAAGGCGCGGCCTAGGGAGTCATCCCTCGATTCACGCTTCGCGAGGGCGCCCCCTCACCCGCCTTCGGCACCTCCCCGTGCGCGGGGAGAAGCCTCTCGAGGGAAGGTGCTGCGCGACTTGCCCGTCACACGCTCCCCCTGGAAGAACAAACATCGAGAGCCTTCTCCCCTCCGCAGAGGGGAGAAGGTGGTGTGCCGAGCATGTTCGACAGCTCGGAAGTGAAAGTCTTCTACCCAACCTGATGGAGGTGAAGGGTTAGCGAAGCGCAAGGAGGA
>JANMSA010000731.1:0-9596 GCA_031388865.1 Acidobacteriota bacterium
GGCGTAAGGGCAGGGCCGAGGGCCGAGGGCTGAGGGACGAGGGAAGCGAGCGGTGTCGTCCGTCCTCGGGGGGGCGCTTGTCAGAACCAGTGCTGACGCTCGGCGACTTGGGAGTCTGCGCGGCACAAACTGCTCCTTAGACGACGAGCGTCGCGGAGGCGGAGCAACCAGCATTGCCGGTCGTGCCGGCCTAGCACGAGCTTTGCTGAAGATCGCTTCCACTGTCCTGAACCTTTTCCAAGCCGGTGTACCCAGTTGGCAGAGGTGTGTCTATGAGGCATCGCCATCGGGCTGTGGCGGATGTGCGAGGGGAGCGAGAGCGACCTCGATCGCGTCTACGTCAACGAATGGAGCCTGCGGAGGGATCTCGCGATTCTGATGAAGGCAGTGCTCCGCCGCGGGGTGTCCAGGCCGTGATGTTGCGACGACGCGCAATCGACAGCAATCCGAAGAAGGCCGCCGCGTTGACGAAGCAGAAGTAGTAGGGCACGAAGAACGGTTTGGCGCGGCCGATGGGCCGGTTCCGCAGGAGCCAGCCGGCGATCGCGAGGGCGTACAGGGAAAGCTGTCCCGCAAACGCCACCATGAACAACGGTCCCTGCAGCGCGAGCGTCGCGCTGGCAACGAACAAGGGAATGAGGAAGAACGGGATCAGATGACGGATGAGCTTGTGCGACAGCAGCTCCAGTGAATAGAAGCCGTGGGTGAAGAGGTGAGACCGGAGCGTGAGCAGAGCGCGGACGGAGTGGTTGGTCACGCGGATGCGGCGGCCGAACTCCTGCTCCGCCTGCACTCCTGCAATCTCGAACGCGGTCGCATCCGGCTCGAAGACGAGCCGGTACCCCTGCAGCGGGATCGCAGTCGAGATCCAGATGTCATCTGCTGCGTGCAGGTCCCCAATGGGAACGTACAGTTCTTTCCGGATCGCGTACAGCAGTCCATCGGCAGCGAACACACTGCCGATCCTGCTCTCGAGCGTCTTCTGCCATTTATCCCAGCGTGCGTAGAGCCCTTCGCCCGCACCGGTGGCGTCGCCGTCACGCCTGATGGTCGTGTTGCGAGCTCCGCACACGCCGCCTACTTCGGGGTCGGCAAACTTCGACATCATCAATCGCAGCGTATGACGGTCGAGCAGGAAGTCCGCGTCCGTGAAGACCAGGATCTCGCCGCCCGCGGCCTGTGCTCCCTGGTTCAGCGCCTGCATCTTTCCGGCTTCCGGCAGAGCAAGAAGCTTCACTCGCGGATCGCTGAACCCGCGCACGATCTCCTCGGTGCGATCGACGGACCCGTTGGAGACGACCAGCACTTCGAGTCGATCGGCGGGGTAGTCGAGACCGAGCGAATTCTCGACCTTGGCCGCAATCCCCAGCTCTTCGTTGTACGCGGCGATGACGAAGGTCACCAGGGGGGTGACGTCGCCGGCGCGCACGGGGCGCGTCCGGAGGCGACTCAGCATCCAGAGGAGCGCCGGATACCCGAAGTAGATGTAGAGACAGACCGCCAGACAGAACCAGAAGACGATCTGCGCGAAGAGCATCATCCCCGCACCTCTTGATCCAGGCGCGCCAGAAGCTGCGAGACGCACTCAGGCAGAGTGAACTCCGCTCGCACTTTTTCCTGGCCCCGGCGGCCCATCTCGCGTGCGCGATCCCGATCTTCGAGCAGCGAGCGCATGGCGGCGGCGAGCGCCTGCGCGTCACCCGGAGGAACGAGCAAGCCGTTCACCCCAGTCTCGACGAGCTCCGGAATACCCGCGATGGAGGTGCTCACCACAGCCCGGCTGCTGGCCATCGCCTCCATCAATGCCACGGGAATCCCTTCCATCTGGCCGTCGGCGGCAATGATGCTCGGCAGGACGAACAGCGTGGCCTCACCCATCATCTCGGCCACGACATGCTCCGGTTTCGCCCCAAGCAGATGAATCAGGTTCTCGACACCACGGGCGCGAATGAGCTGCTCCAGCTCCTCTTTCATCGGCCCCTGGCCTAGAACATCGCAGCGGAAGGACACACTCTGATCACGCAGGATCCCGCAGGCCTCGATGAGCACAGGCAGGCCTTTGTAGGGGCGGTGCGCGGCGACACACAGCACCCTCGGAATGCCGGACGTCGTCGCTTGGAAACGGTGCGCGTTGTCCTCGTACTTTTCCGGCTCGATTCCAACGTGCACGACCATGATCTTGCCCTGTGCCTGCGGATAGAGACCCTCCAGGAAGCGCTTGTTGTAGTCGGAGATGGAGCGCACGAAGCGCGTCTCCTGCAGTTTCCAGCCGAGGAGGCTGCGGTCGATCTGGATGTCGTGAGCGTGGACGGTAAAGCTGAAGGTGATCTGCGAGAACGACGCGATGATCAGCGCCATTGTCGAGGGATGCGTGGCGAAATGCGCGTGAACGTGGCGGACACCCTCGCGGGACAACTGCTCCGCGAGAGAAACCGACTTCGGGAACACCGCGACGCTGCGCAGGAGCGTCCCGGGGCGGGTGATCGTCCCCGCCACGACGCGACCGAGCACGGACAGATAGCGACCGGGCTGTCTGAAGAATGCGCGCATGTTTGCCGCGGCGATGGAGAGCGAGAGGTACGGCGTGTAAAGGGCGCGCGAGGTCCAGGGAAGGGCAGCTTCGTGGATGACCGGCGGTTTCTTCTCCTCGAGCATCGGCACGAGGCGGACGCGTTGGCCCTGTCGCTCCATCTCGTCCACCTCCCGGAGGATGAACGTCTCCGTGATGGTCGGGAAGCGAGACAGGAGTACTGCGACGGGCGCAGCCCGCGAGCGTTGGGAGGGCGCAGGCGTCGACGCGAGCTGGGCAGTGGTCATCGTTGTGCGGTACCCCGGAGCGATTTAGCAATCCTCCGGCCACCGAGTGCACGAGGCGCCGCCAAGCGGTAGCCGCTGGAGGCGGCTCGTACGGTAGCCGGTGGTGTGAGCAAAGCGAGCGACCACCGGTTGACGCAACATCAGGAAGATCTCGACCCCGGCAGGGGTCGCGGAGAAACGAGCCACGACGCGAAAGTGGGGACGGTCCGCGACCCCTCCAGGATCGGTTCCTTTTGCCATGCGTGCAATCCGGTGGTCGCTCGCTTTGCTCGCACCACCGGCTACCGTACGCGGCGCCTCCAGCGCCAAACCCGCAAGAACCCAGCAAACAGTAATCAGCAACAGTAATCAGCAACCAGCAATCAGAACAACGCCACGCCGAGACCAGAATCAGGCCCTTCGAATCATTGACGAGCATGGCCGAGGATGGTCTGTGCGACGGACTTCCAAGAGAACGGTCCTAGAGCGTCTGCCGCCGCGCGGGTACCCAGACCTTGCGCGAGAGCACGGTCCAGCAGAAGGCGATTGATCGCCTCGCTGAGCCTGGCGGGATTCTCGGGAGTGACGAGCAGGCCCGAGACTTCGTCTTCGATGACGTCCTTGATCGCTCCGACGGCGCTGGCAACAATCGGAACGCCGAACGTCTGTGCGACGTGCAACGCTCCGCTCTGATAGATATCGCGATAAGGAAAGACGATCACCGAGGCGAGGCCCATCCAGGCGACCACTTCGGCGGAGTCGATGTACTGAGGCACCCAGGTCACCGCTCTGTCAATGCCTAGCGTGCGCGCCTGCTCCTGATGGAGCCGGACGTCGAAATCGGCGGAGGGGAACCCGGCGAGAACCAGCCTGGCGCCGGTGGTCCGGTGAATCTCCGGGAACGCCTCCAGCAGGACGTCGATCCCTTTGTAACGCGATAGGGTTCCGAAGAACAGCACCACCTGCTCGTCCGGGGCGATGCCCAGGCGCGCGCGCAACGCATCTGCGGTGAAGCCGGGTCTGGCGAGATCGCGAAAAATCTCCTCGTTCGCATGAACGATCACACCCACGCGTGCGGCGGGACCGCCGAATGACTGCAGAAACTCTGCGCGATTTCTCTCGAAGTGCACGAAGACGCGATCGAAAAGCTTATAGATCCGGCGGTAGAACAGCTCCCGCCAGCGCGAGCGGTCGAACAGCCCGGCCGCGGCTCCTCCGGTCGAGAAGGGATGGACGTTGTGGCATACGTCGACGAGCTGCCGCGCCTTCCTGCGCAGGAGCAGCATTGGAAACAGGTCGAACGGGAACCGGATGTCTCCCAGAAGGACCACATCCGGATCGATCTCGGCGACGCGGCGGATCTGCTGCAACCACTGGCGATAGTAACGGGCCGCGCGGCTCACACGCCGAAGCTTCCGCCCTGCGATCGCCCATGGGGTCATCGAAAGTTGTCCAGACGGCTTCGGATCCCACAGATCGATCGATGTCTCCACACGAAATGAGTGTGGCAGCGACGCCAGCTCGTAGTTGCGCTCCGTCACCAGGGTGACGTCGGCGCCGAGTGCGGCCATCGCCCTGCAGAGTTGAAACGCGTAGTGGATCATCCCGCCTTTACCAGCCGGCTCCAGGTACACGATCTTCAAGCGGTCGCCTCCCGATACACGACATTGAGCCGTTCGATCCACGCCGCGGTGGAAAAGCGGCCTGCACCCGACTCTGCGGCCGCACGCATGAGCCGCATCGAGTCTTCATTGCCGAGGAGCGCGTTGATTGCGCGTGACAGGGCGGCTGGATCACTGGCCGGAACCAGCTGGCCGGTGACGCCCTCACTGACGATCTCAGGGATGCCACCCACGCGCGATGCGACGATCGGCAGGCCTGCAGCCATTGCCTCGAGCAACACTGTGGGGAACGCGTCATCGAGACTGGGGTGCACGAAGAGATCGCAACCCGCGAGCAAGGCGTCGACGTCATTGCGGAAGCCCGCCCAGTGGACGCGGTCGGCGACGCCGAGCGTTTCCGCGAGGCTCGTCCACTCCTCTCGCATCGGCCCATCGCCGATGATCAAAAAGTGTGCGCGGCTCACCTGGATTGCGGCTGCGAGCAGAACCTCGATGCCCTTCCTCGGGCGGAGCACAGCCACGGTTGCGACGACCGGCACGCCGGGAGGAATCGCCAGCTCGCGCTCGAGTCGAGAGCGAGCTTCCTCCCGGGCCTGCCGGAAGCGATCCAGCTCGATTCCATTGTGAACGACCCGAACTTTCTGCGGCGACAGTCCGCGGGCGAGGTAGTCGTCGCGCAAAGCCGCCGAGACCATGACCACGGCGCGCGACCAGCGGTTCAGGATGGCGCGCATCACTCGGTCGCGAAGGTCGGTCGCCAGACGATGGATCGCGGAATCGCGCAGCGTGCGTGTGGCCGAGGGCGAGACGTGCAGAGACGCGATTGCCGGCACCCCCGTCAGTCGCGAAGCGATCGCGCTCCAGATAGAGGAGTACGTCAGATGCGCATGGATCAGCTGGATTCCATGCTCTCGAATGACGAAGAGCAGTCGCCGGAATGCGCGGAGATCGCGCAGGTTCCGAGCGCCCAGGTCGATCACCGGCACGCCGCAGTCGCGAAGGCGCTGCGCATTCCCTCCTTCCGCTCCGTTGAGACACGCGACAAAGAGTTGATGCTCGCGCGCGTTCACGTTTCTTGCGAAAGTCACCACGAGCGCTTCTGCACCTCCGGCGCCGAGAGAGTCCACGAGCCACAAGAGCCGGATCGGTTCGCTCACCCCAGACACCGCAGGATCATCCTCCGGAGCTTCCTGCGCTCACTGTCGGAGGCTCCCCGGCGGGCGACGAAGTGCAGCGCACGGGTGATGGTTGCGAGTTGCAGTGCCCCGTGATCGAGCTCCCGGCCATACCCCTCGAGGAACGCTCGCTGTGCGTCTTCGACGCCGCGCAGTTCCAGGTGCATCAGCATCTCAGCCACGTCTTCCAGTGGCAGACCGTCGCGGTAGCTCCCGAAGTCCACGACGGTCACCTCACGGCTTCCGATGAAGATGTTTTCCGGGATGAGGTTTCCGTGATGCCCCGCAACCTGCAGCGGCGATTCTGCGACCGGCTCTTCCAGTGAGCGGAGGCGAGCGTTGATCCTGGAGCGGTGTTGAAACAGCACGGTGTCGGCCGCTGCGGCGAGCTCGAGATCGTTTAAGGCCAGCAGCACGACGCCCGTCACGACGTGGCGGCGATCGTCGTTGGTTTCCGTCTTTTCCTGCAGTCCGCGGAGCCACTGTCCGGTCTTGCGCAGAGCCGGCGCGATCCGCCCCCGCTCCTCGGTGAGAATGCCGGCGAGGGATTGTCCATCGGCGCGCTCCACGATGAGCGCCGCATGCGGTTCATCGAACATGAGCAGGCGCGGCACGGACCAGGACCCGTTCTCGGGGAGGGAGTGCTGCAACGCGGTCAGCACTTCGAACTCGTGGCGCGCGCGCGCCTGCGCCTCCTCTGGTGAAGGTCCGCAGTACTGTCGCACGATCACTTCCCGCGAGATCACCCCGTCGCCGATGGTGACCTCCGCGATGTAGGAGTCGGGACGCTCATGAATGCGACGAACTCCGATGGACGTGGCATTGATGCGGTTCCAGTTCAGCCGGCGGATGCGCTCTTCGGTGCTCGGCGCGGCCTGATTGGACTGTTCCACGCTGTCGAGGAGCTCGATCAGGGATTGGCAGTTCTGGCGGATGTCGAAACGCTGGCGAACGGTCTGCCGCCCCGCCTCGCCCAGACGCTGCCGAAGGGCGGGTTCTTCCACGAGGCGGCGGATGGCGGCTTCAATCCGCTGCGGATAGGCTCCGTCGACGAGCAGTCCGTTGATCTCGTCCCTCACCAGCTCGGGAATGCCGGAGATTGCGGAAGCGACTACGGGCTTGCCCGCTGCCATCGCTTCCATGAGCGAAATTGGGATTCCATCCATCTGCCCGTCCACCGCGATGATGCTCGGAAAGATGAAGATGTCGGCTTCCCCCATCAGGCGCGCGACTTCATGCTGCGGACGCGCGCCGAGAAGGCGGACGCGGTCGCTCAGCCCATGGCGGGCAATCCACTGCTCAGTCTTGACACGAAGCCGGCCGTCGCCGACGATTTTGCATTCGAGGTCGTACCCGGCATTGATGAGGCGGGCGCAGGCGTCGATGAGAAGCGGGAACCCGCGAGTCGGCGTCAGCGCAGCAACGGCGAGCAGCTGCACCGCCGGCTTCGCGCTCTGACGCGCTGATCGGGACGCTTCGAGATACACCTCCGGATTCACGCCGGTCCGCACTACGTCGAGGTTCCCCTGCGTCTCGTGTGGATAGAGGCCAGTGAGGAACGCCTTGTTGAACGTCGAGATGCAGCGGACGAACTTCGCTCCGGCGATCTTCTCGCGCAGCAGCAGACGGTGAACGAAGACATCCGGGCCGTGCACGGTGAAGCTGTAGGTGATGTCGCTGATGGAGGAGATGACCCATGCGGCCGTGGTTGCGTGAGTCGCGAAGTGGGCGTGCACATGCTTCACTCCGAGTTCGGTGAGAACGTCAGCGAGGTGGATGGACTTCGGGAAGATCGCCACGCTCCGCACCAGCGTCGAAGGGCGCCAGATCGTCCTGAGGACGAGCCACGCCAGGATGTGCAGGTATCGCAGCGGTTTCCTGACCAAAGCCCGGAGATTCGACCAGAGGATGGCGAAAGAGAGGAAGGGCGTGAAGATCGCGCGCCGGACCCACGGTTTGGCTTCCTCGTGGACGACCTGCGGAAAAACGCGGACCAGGGGAACGACGAGCACCGGCTGCCCGTTGCGTTCGAGCTCGTTGATCTCGCGGAGAATGAACGTCTCGTCAATGCGGGGGAAGTGAGTGATGAGCACGGCGATCGCCGTGCGGACCCGCGGCCCGGTGCTGGTGGCGGCCGAAGCCGCTGGTGTCTCTACGTCAAGGTCAAGGATCTCGCCCACGTTCCCACCCAGCAGAGGCGCCTCTCGCATCACCAGCTCGACAGCAGCGCTTTCAGACCGCTCCCCGGCCGGTGAAGACGACGTCGATCGTTCTCAGCAGAATCTCCCAGTCCATCTTGAGACTCCAGCGATCGACATAGCGCCGGTCGAGTTGCATGCGCTTGGCTTCGGTGCAGTTGCTGCGTCCACTCACCTGCCAGAGGCCAGTGCATCCCGGAGGCATCGCGAAACGGCTGAGGCGGGTCCGCAGCGGCAGCTTGTCGAGATCGGACCTGAGGAGCGGCCGCGGGCCGACCAGGCTCATCGTTCCTTCGAGCACGTTGAAGAGCTGCGGGAGCTCATCCAGGCTGTACTTGCGCAGAAACCTGCCGATCGGGGTGATGCGCGAATCGTTCTTGGGCTTGACGAAGTTCGCGCCTCCGCTGACCTGCATCAGATCGGCTCCTGCGACCATCGTCCGGAACTTGTAGATCTCGAACTCGTTGCAGCGAAAACCGATGCGACGCTGATAGAACATGACCGAGCCGGGGCTGGTGAGTTTGATCAGGGCCATGATGACCAGCAGGAGAGGCGCGATCGCGGTGATGATGATCAACGACACCGCGATGTCGAGAGCGCGCTTGACGCGACCCGCCACGGGAAATCGGGTATTGAGATCGTAGTAGTAAGTGCCGGAGCCGGTGTCGTCGGGGAACACAATCCCCCTGGCCCGGCGCGAGAGGCGTGCAGCACGCTGCTGTGCGGGCGAGAGACCGTGAGTCGGGGGGAGTTCGTAATCGAAGTGATAGTCCATGGGCGTCATCGATATCGCGGTTCCGCAGAGCACTCGGAAATGCGACTGGTCAGGAAACTGCTGCCTGGGATACGTCTGCTACCGCTCTGTTGACGCCCTTTTCACTGAGCAAAACGACTGCCATCCGTACGTGTTGACGGACTCGGCAGGAAGTCCCGGCCCCTTCGGGAGTCAGAAACCATAGATGAGGGCGACGTAGGCGGTACTTCGATCGAAGTCGCGGCCGGGCAGTGAAGAATCGACCACTTCCGTCGAATACGAACCGGCCCAGGACACGCGGTCGTTCTGCTTGAACGCGCCGCGGAGCGTCCACTGCGCGCGTTCGTCCACCCGGGAGATGTTTTCATAATCGCGCGTGCGGTCGCGATAGCGGAGTCTGAGGTCCACCGCCGGATGTGGTTTCGTGCGCAGCTCGACAAACCAGTACCGGTCGGCAGCGCTATCGGTGCGATCGCGTGAGTCGCGTCGTCCCGTGACGTATCCGACCCGCGGCTGGATCAGATCGCCGAATCCGCGATACCGGACATCGACTCCGAGCGACTGATAGTCGTTCTCCAGACCCGCGTCGACGTCGAAGCGCGTCCAGTCGAGGTACAGATCGGTACCGACGCGCCAGTCGGGCGTAATGCCGTACGAGTAGTGTCCGCTGAGCGCGGTGATGTTGGCACTCGCACGAGTCTCGTCGATGTCGAACGCGTAACCGTTCTCTGTGCGCTCGACATACACGTCATACCAGTGAACGCTCCCGTATTTGGACACTCCGGCCTGTCCCGTGTACGAAGTTTCGCTGGCGCCGCCGGAGTACCGCAGCGCCGACAGGCGGCCGTAAAGATCGGGCGCGCCGTTTCCTCGGCTCCAGGAAGCGCGATATGCAGCTCCATACGCACTGACGTTGCGTTTCGGCATCCCGTCAGTCGCCTGAAAGAAGTTGTTGAACTTGTAGTGCTGCAGCTCGACGGCCGAGCGGATGGGCCTCGTTTCAGGCGCTGCGTCCGACTGAGCGAACAGAGGAAGCGCCGCGATCACCAGC
>JANMSA010000741.1:0-11381 GCA_031388865.1 Acidobacteriota bacterium
ACGAAGGCCGGAGAGGAAGGATGTGCCCGAGTCGACGGAGCCGCCCGCGCCGGCCGTGTCCAGACGGATGGCCGGGATGAACTGGCCGAACGTGGCCCCACCCGGGGTCTGGTTGTACGTGCGCGTCCAGATCTGAGGAGCAACCATGGCGTTCTTGGTGGTGATGATCACCGGACCCTGATCGTCACGCTGCTGCGCCAGCAGACCACCGAGGAAATCCTCGTAGCTATGCGTAGCCTTGCTCATCTCGAGCGTGTACGTCTTCCCCTTGAAAGCCGCCTCCATGATCAGCGGCTTGTCGACGGAGACGGCCGGATCCGGATTGTAGATCTGCACATCCGTGCGCCAGGCGCTGTTGTTCTGCCCAGCGGCGTGAATGGCCACCGGCAGCAGATACTTGTACTCAGGAATCGGCGGAGCGGTGGTGATCACGATCTGCGACTGCGCCGGGCCCGACAGAGATGCCGTCGGTAAGTCGGTGGAGTTGCGCGCCCTCGCCCTGACAGTGAACGTACCGTTCGCGTTGAACGTGTGGGTGATGGTGCTGGTCTGCGAGGTTGCGCCAGCCTGCGACGTGTCTGCCG
Source organism: Acidobacteriota bacterium (assembly GCA_031388865.1). Classification (GTDB taxonomy): domain Bacteria; phylum Acidobacteriota; class Thermoanaerobaculia; order Gp7-AA8; family Gp7-AA8; genus QHVT01. The sequence goes on from JANMSA010000741.1 coordinate 585, forward strand.
GGGTGTTATCGCCAAAGTCCCACGTCCACCCTGTAGTCGTAGTGAGGTTCGAGGTGGCTGTGAACGTCACCGGCTTCCCCTTCTGACCTGTGGTCGGGAACGAGGTGGGGGCGATGACGGGGAGCGGCTGTGCCGGTGTGTTATTGGCGACGGTGAGACTGCGGGTGTATTTGAAGCTTCCGACGTTGTTCGAGACCGTCAGCTCCGCCGTGTACGTGCCGTTCGCAGCGTAGACATGCGATGGATTGCGCTCGCTCGAAGACTGACCATCACCAAACGTCCAGGCGAACGAGTCGCAGGAGGCAGGCGTGTAGAAGAAGTTGTTCGAAGTGAACGCGATGGCCTCACCGACCTCGCAGCTCTTCCCGTTCGCGAAAGCACATCCACTGGCCGGTCCGGCAAACGTGACGCTGAAGTTGCCCGGGCCCGGCGCCGCGGCGCAGTTCCCGCCGCCCGATGCGGCGGCCGCGATGGTGATCTGTCGCGTCGCCGGCGCCGCCGTGCCTTGCGTGTTCGAGACGACGGCCGTCACGGTGAACGTGCCGGTCGTGGCAAACGTGTGGAGGGGGCTCTTGGTGCTGTCCAGGGTACCGTCGCCGAAGTTCCAGCTCACGTTGTCACATGACTGCGCCGAACTCGTGCCGCGAAGAACGGCGAATCGCACACTGTCTGTGGTTCGGCAATTTGTTGGCGCCGTGCAGCCGCTATAGGTGATGGTGATGCCCGTCGGAGCCGTGCAGGTCGCGGGTGGAGGCGGGGGCGGCGGGGGCGGCGTGCCACCGGTAACGTTCACCGTGGTGGTCTTCGTGAACGTTCCTGCAGAGTTGGAGATGGTGAAGGTCACCGTCTTCGTACCCGAGGTGCTGTACGAATGATTCACGACCTCGCCAACCGCCGAGGTTCCATCCCCGAAGTTCCAGGAGAACGAATCACAGGCCTGCCTGGAGTACGAACGATAGCTGGGCGCGAACTCGATGTTCGTTCCAGGAGCACAGCTCGAGGAACAGCCGACCTTGTTGATGGTCACGTCGAAAGCATCGGAGGGCGGCGGGCTGCAGAGGCTCTGGGCCACGCTCGCGGTCGTGCTGGTTTCCCTCTCAAAGACGGTCTTCCTGGCCTTGAGGAGAATGGTGTAGTTCCCGGAGGCCAGCGTGGGCGAATAAGGATTGGCAGTGCTCGAGCCTACCGTTGACGAGCCAAGCTTCACCGTCCAAGTCACGCCCCAGTCAGAAACAGACCCGCCACCGATCGACTTCGCGGTGAGTGTGCAGGGGGAGCCCGCGTTGGCGCAGCCGCTCATCTCGATCAACGGGTCGGGAGTGGTGAGCACTGATGAGACCTGCGTCTGCGCGTAAGGCTGAGCCGCCGTGGAGAGTCCGGCAGGGTCGACGACGATCTGCAGCGCAACTGTGCTGCCGTTCCTGATGTCCGCCAGGGTAACGTCGTAGTTCGGAATGACCCCGATCGAGCTCGTACCCGTGAGCAACGGGACCTCGGCGTCAGTGGAAATGCCGCCTGCAGCAGTTCCTCCGGTCAGGGTCCACGAATAGTTCCACGACGTTGCCGTGATGACCGACGGATCGAGGGTGAACTCGGGAGTCGCGCTGAATCGGACCGTTGTGGGGTTGAGGTTCACAGGTGCATTCAGACGCACGCGGAAAGGTTTTACGACGTAGGTGAGAGAGATTGGCGCAGGCGCGAACGACGCCCCGGTGGCGGTGAACGACGTCTCGTCATACTTGCCGTAGAACGCCTCGAACTTGAGCGTGTGCGGGCCGACTCCGCCGACCGGAATGCTCCCGTTCGGCTTGAGCTTGGTCTCCACGCCGTCGATGGTCCAGACGCCGTAGTGCCCTTCGACCGAGCCGTCCGACGCATCTTTGAACGATGCGCCAAATACCACGTCCACGGGACCGGACGCGGTGATGGGGGTGGGCTGATTGGAGACGAGGATGCGCGGCGTCGGGACTTTCAACGTGAGCAGCAGCTGCGAAGAGATGGTGCTGTCCTGGATCGTGACCGCGCGGACGCTCTTCGGCGCCGTGATCTTCGCCGCCGTATTCAAGCCCGTGTACTGATGCTTGACGTCGACACCGGTCTTCTTGAGCTGGCTGGTGTTGGAAGAGCCGGCGTCGGGGTTGCCGAAGTCCCAGCTCACGTCGTACGAGATCGCCGGGTTCGACGAGTTGGCGACGAAAGTCACGACGTCGCCCGGGAACGGGCCCGGGTTCCCGGCCGGAGTGCTCGGGTTGGCTGTGCCGAACGACGACTTCATCACGGCATTGATGGAATCGCCGCCCTGAATCTCGAACACGTCGCCGAGGCCTTCGGCGCTGTACATGAGGTAGGTCTTGCTGTTCCATTTGACGAGCTGCAGATCGAAAGGCTGCGTGTACTGACCCGGCTCCGCGTATCCGACGAGAGCGCCGTGGTAGTAGTTCTTGAAGAAGCCGCCGAGATCGATCCCCCGCGGTCCACCAGCCTCGATCTTCGCGAGGCGCACGTCGAAAGCTGCCCGCCCGCTGGCATCGGTGCCCATGACGGCGATGTGGCCGGCGCCGGCGGTGATCGCTTCCATCGCGCTAAAGCTGGAGCCGAACGGGGAGTGGTCGGAGGGAACGTAGGACGAGCCGGCCGCGGTCAATTTGACCAGACGAGCTGACTCCACCGCCCAGATGTTGCCCGATTCATCAAATGCGACGTCGACAAATTTGCCGCGGGCGGTTGGCTGGACCGTGACCAGGGGAGCTCCGTTGTTCACCATCCCGTCGTAGCTGTAGACCTGCAGAGCTCCTTTGCCGTCCACGTAAGCAATGCGCCCCACGGCATCGCTCCGGTCGTACCGGATGATCCCCTTGTCAGCGGTGCTGAAGGTGGTCAACTGCCTCGGTTCTGCAGGGTTCGTCACATCAAAGATCGCCTGCCCCTTGGTGGCGCCGGCGATGATCGCGTAATACCTGGTGCCATTCTTCACAGCAACAATGGTTTGGGGCGACACGCCGCTATTGTCCAGGCGGGTGTTGGGATACTTCGACTGATCAACGTCGGCGACGGCTCCGGCCATCTGCACGATTTTCGCGAAGTGCACGCCGCTGGTCTGGCCGTCATCCTTCGAAATGCCCCACCCGAAGGATGGCCAGCTCCCGTAGACGTAGCCGCGGTCATCGACGTCGAACGGACCGCCTTTCGCCATGGGGTCCTGTTGATCGATGAGGGGTGCATACCACCCGGAAGTCGTGGCCTCGGGGTACATGAATCCGTCCCACATGGTGATCTTTTCGAGTGGGCTGCGGCCGAAACCTCCGACTTTCACGCCAGTCTGGACGCCGCCCACCGAGACGGGGCCTGCCGGAAGTTTCGCCGAGAAAAACGTATCCATCGCGTATGCGCCGAGGGCGTTTCCGATCTGAATGTAAACCCGAGGAGGAGCCTGACCGTTGGACTGCGGAAACACGCGAATCGCCCGCGCACGGGCACTGCGCAGCCCGATGTGCTGGAAGTTCGGCGTGAGCTGGGAGTCGACGTACCGGCCGACATGGTCGACAAGCGGAGAACCGAAGGGATAGGTGGGCAACCCGTCGTTGGTCTGGCCGCTGGAATTGGCGCCTGCGCAGCCCGCACATAGAACTGGCGCCTCGGTTTTCGATCCGGGCATCGGATACAGCTGCGCGTCGAGCTGTGCTGACAGCGTGCATAGAAACAGTGCGAGCGCGAGATTCCGAACGAACTTCACAATGACACCCCCGAAGATTGTGGATCGATGTTCACGTAGGATGGACGGCGACTGTTATTTTAAGCAGCAGCCCGCCGATTGCAAGCGTTTTTTATTTGCTGCGCTGTTTTTCTGATCGATCCAGCGCATCCCCCGCGAGGCAGCGATGCGCACGACCGGTCAAAAAAGAAAAAGGCGGGCTGGTTTCCCAGCCCGCCTTTCGGCTTACATCTGATGCAAGAGACTACGGGTTGAAGTTCGGGTTGGCAGGTCCAAAGACCGTCGGATTCGGCGCAACCGCCGGTCCGATGATGTTCTGGCCAGTCGTAACTTCAGAGATCGCCTCTTCCGGCGAGCAGCCGTTGGCAAGCCACGCAGCGTCAAAGTCGACCGAGTAACGGCCCTGGGCGCGCATGGAGACGACGACCCAGTTCTGCGACGCGATGTCGTCGAACTCGTCGTTGTCGAGGTTCAGGTACATCCAGCCGCCTACCGCACCGTTGGTCAGCTGCGGGAAGACGCTGGCGTCCGTGACGCTCGTCCGCGAGGTCTCAGGCAGCGTGTTGTCGAGGGTCAGCGGGGGCGAAACGCGCGACTGCGGAACGTCACCAACGGCGTTCTCAGCCTCGTCGAAACGAACGATTTCCGCGACCGAGGTCACGTTGTCCGGATAGTCGGCGCAGCCCTGACCAACCGCGTCAGTCTGACCTTCACGCCAGATCTTGAAGGACGTCTGGAAGGTAGACGCACCACCCTGAATCCAGCGGGCGGCAAAGACCGACGGCAGCGGCTGCCGGCGGTCGGCAGTGCCACCACCAACCTGATAGCGGCTGTAGAAGGTACGGTCGAAGTTGACGATGACGCCTGCGGTGCCCGGCTCGCCACCCTCAGGAATCGCGCGGATATGCACCATGGGATTGCCCTGGGCAAAGTTATCCGTGCTGTTGACCTGCTGATAGTCGCCGATCAGCACGTTGTCGAAGCGGATTTCCGTGGTGAAGTAGCCGTCGTCCGTCGGCAGCGAGGTGGAGCAGAGGTCGGCGGTGTCGATCGTCGCGTAACCAACCGCGTTGTCGTGCACGTTGCCGACCGTGTTGCAACCCGGCGCCGCGCCGAAGGCCGGAACGCGGCCCAGGGTGAACGCCTGCTGCATACGGGTGACATAGATCGGATCGAGCGCGCCCGGGAGACGGTCGCACGCGCCGAGGCTCAGCGCAGTGTTCTTGTCCGAGAACGTTCCGCGGGTCTTGATCGCGGTACCCGTGCCGGCGTCCGGAGCGATGACACCACGCGAGATGATGTCAAAAAGGTTGATGGCCTGGACGTCGTAACCGGTCAGGAAGATGTTGAAATCGATGACCGGGAACGAGTAATCAGTCCAGAGCGTGACGTGCGCGATCTGGTCGAGGTTCGACGTGTTCGTGATCGTGAACAGGGTCGTCTCACCAGCGGCGTTATCGAGGTCGACCTCGAAGTACGGCAGCAGCAGCGTAGCGGCGGGCGCAACGCTGATGTCGCAGCTATCGTCGTTGTTCGTCGTCGACGGACCACCCGTGTCGAAAGTCGCATTCGCTGCGACCTTTCCAGGGGCGGCCATCGCTGAACCTGCCACGACGAGCAGGGCTAACATGGCCCAAACGGTAAATTTCTTCATATCTATCTCCTACACTTCAGCGATTTGAGTTGAAAACGAACGAAGGCTTTGCTCACCCGATCCAAACGATACGATCACCTCCGGGTTCAGATTTTTCAAAGCGATTTCTCTGATTGATGATGAACGAAACCGACTGAAAGTCGGCTGAGCTGATCCAAGTTAGACCGAAATATTCTCAAAGTCAATAGCGGATGCCACTTCTTATGGGATTGCAACATATCCAAGGGGTCGATTTGGCGAACTATACTCGCGAAAACGTCCCACTGCAACCAGGAACGCTGCGGATTTCACTCCGTCGCGCCCCCCCGGTTCAGAAACACATGCACGCTGCCATTCCTCGCGGACAGCGACGTGGCGGACTCCGACTCGTACATCACGATCACATCCGGCCGGGAGTCACCGTTGACATCCGCCACGGTTACGTCGTAGTTCGCCTGCGGACGGAGTGACAGGCCTTCCACCGCTGCCCGCGCGAAGCCACCCTTCCCATCGCCCACCAGCAGCACCGCCTCGCGAGGATCGTGCCGCGTGAACATCAGATCCAGCTTCCCGTCGCGATCGAAGTCCCCCCGCCCCATCCCAGGCACCGCGCGGCCCGGCTCCCACCGCATGATCGGCGTCCGTTTTGCGCTCTTCCCGTTGGCGGCGAAACTGATGCGATCGATGCCAACCACCGTGCGCAGGGGCGGCTCGCGGAGCTGCTCCTGATCGACTTTGGCGGGCCAGACGCGGTAATGAGAAACGATCGCGTCGTCCCGGTCCTTCTTGCTGAATCGCCCCGCGGTCACGGCGTAATAGTACGAGCGGAACGGGATGACCTGCCCCACGCCGTCCCAGAAGAAGTCGTATTTTCTCGGCTGTCCCTGGCTGAGCTGGACCGTCGACGTGCCGTTGAAATAGATCGTGGATGCCACGAAGTCGGGATAGCGGTCGCTGTTGAATCTCCCCTCTGCCAGCCAGTCGCCGCTCATGTTGTCCTTGGGGTGCGCGATATTGATGCCCTCCCACTTGCGCCCTTTGCCGCGGTTGAGATAGCCGCGAAGCGGCGTGTAGCTCTTCGCCGCCGGATCCGCGGTCCGTCCGGTCGGTCCCTCGCTGATCACGACGAGGTCCGTCGCTCCGTCGTTGTCGATGTCGCTGGTAATGAGGCGGCGTGAAGGGAAGGCGCGATCGTAGAAGACTTCTTCAAATCCACCCTTGCCGTTTCCGAGGAAGATGGCCACGCCCGTGGTATGGACGCTGAACGCGAGATCCATGTTCTTGTCTTTGTCGAAATCCGCGGCTACGACGGCGCCGTAGTTCAACCGTGTGGGCCAGGTGATCGCCCATTGCTTCCACCCGCCCTTCCCGTCGCCGAGGAAGACGGCCGGGATCCCGTTGCCGGCGCGCTGCGGCGGGAGAACGATGTCGGCGAAACCGTCGCCGTTCATATCCGCCACGGCTGGAGCATTCCGCCACGAGCCGGCATCCGGAAGCCCTTCCGACGATTCCTCGAAGCGGACCCGCACTTTCGACGCCGGCGGATCGAGTGGTGTGAACTCGTCACGAATCGAGTTCAGGTAGTCGACACTTTCCTGAGGGAGAGTCTTGGTCTCCTTGGCCAGAGCACGCTGGGCACGGGTAGGCTGGTCGGCCGCATCGAGCTCCTCGATCCACACCCATACGTACTTCTCGTTCTGCTGGTAGATCTCGAAAACGAAGTTGACCATGGCCATGGGCCGAACGGCCCCGGGCTGGCCGGGGAGGTAGCGGGCAAACTCCCGCTCGTAGCGACGGATCGTGTACCCCTTTCCGAAACGGATCCAGATCTTGTCCGATCCGGGGTTGAGACCTGGATCCTCCTGAGTACCAAGGCGCTCGCGACGCTGCGCCGGCGTCTCCTCTTTGATGTACGACGGGACACCACCCTCAGTCAGGTCGGTTTCGTCCGGCGCCTGCAGCAGCGTGGGTGCGAGCTCCGGCGTCTGAGGCGTACGCGTCTGCGCAACCATCGCGAACGCGGGCAGAAAAAAGACGATCAACATCAAAAAGATCTTCCGGACCACCATTTCTTGTTTGCTCCTGATTGAATTAGATGAGATCGACCAGTGCCGAACGGCTCCGCCGGAAAAAAAGCAGACCCGCACCGAGTACCACACCGACGACGATCAGTAAGAAGACGATCGACGGCGCGTCAGGTAACGGTGCAGCCAGGAACGCGCTTCGAAACAAACCGAGGAGCGCGGTCAGCGGATTCCAGAAGAAGACGGCCTCGAAGCGGCCGCCGACCGGATAGAGAATGGGGCTGAGATAGAAGAGAATCGAGAGCGCGAAGGCGAGGATCTGGGTCAGGTCGCGGAAAAACACGTAGCTGGCGGCGAGGAAGAGCCCGAAGCCCACCTGTAACGCGAGTTGCAGGGCCAGCGCAATCGGGAGCAGCCACAGATGACGAAGAGAGGTTCCGCGAGCGACCACCCCGATCAGAAAAATCGTCAGCGCCACGCACTCGAAGATGAGGGCCGAGACGTTCGGCACGACCACAAGCAGTTCACTTCGGAGCGGCAGGCGGCGGACGATGGTGCCGTTGTCGACGATCGTGGTCGTGGAGCGGAGCATCCCCTCATTGAAGCCCAGCCAGGGAATCAACCCCGCGATGAGAAAATAGATGTAGTCTTCGCCCAGTCCGCCAGCACGCCCTCCCGGAATCATGAAGGTGAAGACAAACCAGTAGAGGATCACCAGACTGAGGGGCTGCAGGACAGCCCAGACCACACCCAGCACAGAGCCGGTAAAGCGGGCGTGGAAGTCCCGTTTGACGAGCTCCCGGAGCAGGTGCAGGGCGGCGTACGTGGTGAGGGACCCTTCGGGCGGGGCGTTTCGGGCTCGACCTTGTACTTGACACGGTACTTGACACGGCCATGCTTTGCCCGCATATTGACAGCTGCCGAATTTTATTGGCGAACCGCATAAAAGTCAACGAACCCACATTCCTCAAATGAGCAGGCCAGCACAGTTAGAACTCGTCGGTCGCAAGATCCGTCAACTCCGCCGGCAGCGGAAGCTGACGCAGGTGGAGCTCGCCGAGAAGATCGGGATCCATCAGTCGGACCTCTCGCGCATGGAGCAGGGCGAGTACAAGGTCGGCCTGGATACCCTGCTCAAGATTCTGCAGTGCTTCGACCTGAGCATCGGCGACTTCTTCGACGAGACCAGCCGCACGAACACGGTCCTCGAGAAGTTCCGTCAGCTCAGCCCGAACTCTCAGAAAGAAGTGGAGAGCTTCATCGAGTTCAAGCGAAACCAGGAAGACGAAGGTTTCGACGGGGGGGAGGGTGGTGCCGATGCATGACGAGCATGCGAATCAGCTGCAGAATCGGATCGAGACTCTGCGCCAGGAGGCTCGCGCGAAGCTTCGCAACGGCGACTTCGAGCAGGCGCTCGAAGTGTACGACGAGGCGCTTGCTCTGGCCGACGACGATGAGACGCGTGAGCTGATCTCGATCAACAAAGCCGACGCGATGATCGCCCTCGAGCGCACGGGGCCGGAAGTCCACGAGCTGCCGCGCGTGATCATGCGCCGCCGCCAGCCGCGTCACGTCTACCTCGCCGCGTACGCGCTCCAGTACAAGTACCGCCTCGAGAACGACCTCAAACGAGCGCTGTTCTACGGTCAGCTCGCCCTGCGCACAGCAGAGGAAGCGAGCGAGCCCTCGTGGCGCCGCATCGTCCTGCTCGAGCTCGGGAACATCTATGAGCTCGACTACAAGATCGCCGAAGCCATCGAGTGCTTCCACGAATCGCTTTCCATCACCGAGGAGTCTCCCCTCCAGGAAAAAGACCTCAGCCACAGCTACGCGCTGGAGAACCTCGGTTACTGCCTGCTTCTGCAGGGTGACTTCGAAGAGGGAACGCGTCGCATCTACGAGGCGCTGGACCTGCTGCGCGATCCGATCGGGCGCGCCGAGGCGTACATCGATCTCTGTTACGGGTACCTGGAGAAGGGCGCATTCGAGAAAGCCCTTTTTTATGGGCAGGCCGGCCTCGACATCGCGAAGGACCCCCGTCAGATCCGCAATGCTCACTACCTCCTGGGCGAAGCTTCCTACAAATCGGGCGACGTCGATGAGGCCGACTTTCACTTCAGCGAGCTTTCGAAGTTCTATCCGCAGTTCCGGAACCTGAAGAATCTGCTGTATGCAATCGACCTCCGGTCGATGGTGAACCTGAAACTATGAAGAAGCTGATCGTCTTCGCTGTACTGCTTTTCGTTCCGCTGCTCGCCAGCGCCCAGCAGGGCGACGCGCTGCTCACCAGCGACGGGACGCTGTACTCGGTCCAGTTCGAGCGCGCCGCCGAGCACCCCGAGGTGAACACGATCGCGGAAGCGTATCTCGTGCTGACGTCGCGCAAAGGCGACGTCGTCAAGCGCGACATCGTCCCGGCCACGGCAATGGGAAAGGGCTCCCACTTCAACCCTGCCATCGCATTTGACTCCGACTCCGGCATGTTGTTCGTGTTCTGGATCCACCATTCTTCGATGCTGTTGAACCAGTTGATGTTCGTATCGCGCGACGCCCATGGCGTCTGGGGCGAGCCGCAATCGTTCGGTGCCCTGTACGACTATCGAAGGAACCTGCGACTGTCCGTCACGCAGAAGTACGAAGACGGGAACGGTCAGCTTCAGGCCGGCCTGAGCGTTCATCTGGCATGGTGGGAGTTCGACTTCACGACGGCCCGATCCAATGCACGGTACGCGCTTGCCACGATCGAAAATGGCGCTGTCGCAGCGATTCAGGAGTTGGATCTGAACCCCTTCACCCCCCGCGGTCTGGAAGAGAACGCGGAAACGGTCAGTGAGAACGTTCTCAATCAGCCTCTGATGTTCCCTTCGGCCAAGCAGGACAGCGTGCTGCTCGTGTACGGGGATTCCCGTAGCGGCACCATGCACACGTTGCGTATCCGCCCGAAGATCGGCGCGAACGGCCGCCTGCGCGTTCCCGGTGGCAAGCGTGAAGGTGGGTTTCGATCCCCGTCGCTCAACATCGCCGCTGGCAGCCGGCTGGAGGGTGTGTACGGCGACACAGACCGCATGGCGTTCTACGCGAACGAGGGCGGCAGCCTCCGCTACGTAGTGCTGAAAGACGGCATCTGGGCGCCCTCTCAAGCGATCGGACTCGACGCGCGACTCTCGAGCGGCACCGCCGTCGATGCGCTCCGCCGCCTCGTGAACGAGCAGTAAGCCCCCTCCGCTACAACGCAGAAAGCCGGCGCAGAAGCGCCGGCTTTTTTGCGTCCGGGCCCGCTCTCCGCACCGGGCGGTGGCCGCCGGAGGCGGCTCGTAGGGTAGCCGGTGGTTCGCGGTTTGAGCGAGCGACCACCCGTCCACCGGCTCCCGTACGCGCCGCCTCCAGCAGCGGTTCCTGCCGCACAGACTCCTAACGAGGCTACGCCT
>JANMSA010000789.1:0-1611 GCA_031388865.1 Acidobacteriota bacterium
GTCGCTTCGGCGATCCGCCCCCGAGCTCAGTACTGACGCGAATCGAGGGCTATCTTGCGCGCAACGCCGTCTAACTCTGCTCCAGCCGACAGGAACCGCGCCACGAGTGTCGTAGGTTCATACTCCTGCGCGTGCGGTTCCTGCGGCTGAGCGCTGGGCCGTTGGCCGACCGAGCGGGAGCCGCCTCGGGCGGGAGTAGAGTCGCGGTATGACCAGGAAGATCGAGGAACTCGAGACCGAAGTCCTTCAGCTGGAGCTGCGTGACCGGGCGGCTCTCGCCAAGATCCTGCTCGAAAGCCTGGAGGCCCTTCCCCAAGACGAGATCGACCAGCTGTGGGCCTCCGAAGCTGAGGCCAGGTACGAAGACCTTCTTTCCGGAAGGACCACCGCGATCGACGGCGACCAGGTGCTCGCATCGGTCCGGTCGAGGAGGCGGTGAAGGCGTACAGATTTTCTCGCCGAAGCTCGAGACGAGTTCGAAGAACAGGTCGGGTATTTCGATGAACAGGTCCCGGGCCTCGGCGACAAGTTCATTCAGGACGTTGAGGCCGCGGTGCGGGCAATCCGTGAATATCCCGAAAGCGGCTCTCCCGTCTCGCGCAATGTCCGCAAGAAGGTGCTGGGTGCGTTTCCATTCAACATCTTCTACGTGGCGGGAAGCGCGGAGATCGTAGTTGTCGCAGTCGCCGCTCATCGGCGAAGGCCGCGCTACTGGCGCTCTCGCGTCAGTACTTGAGCAGCCGTGACGCGGTCGCCCAACACGGCCGCTGCACCGGACGTCCACCGCTGCGCAGTCCTCGCGAGTGCTTTTCTTCCTGGCGTGGGGTGGCCGCCGGTGAACTGCAGGCCGTCAGGCGCGGAGACACTTGCGAAGCGTCGCTGGTAAGTGGATCCGTCATGCCCACAGCGAAGGAAGACGTTCAAGACCTCCTTGAGAACCTGCCTGACGAAGCAACATTCGACGATATCGAATACCAGAGCTACGTTCTGCACGAGATCAGGGAAGGCATCGCGGAAGCTGATCGTGGTGAGCTCATCGACCACGAGGAAGTGAAGACGCGAATGGCCAAGTGGCTCGCAGAATAAGATGGACGCCGCGCGCCGCCGTGCTGCTCGAGGCGATCAGTCGTCGCCTTGCCCAAGAATCACCTCACGTTCAGTGCGTGGGCCGAAGCCCTCACCCTGGACCGTTAGCCATCTGAATGAAGGAGCACTTCAAAGTCACAGGGGCGCGATTGGCGAGTCGGCACTGCAAGGCTTCCAATCATCTGAACGCTTCGTCGATCATGAGGCGGATACGCCCCCGCGTTCTTGCCGGCAGGAGATCCTCGTTCGAAAGAGGCGAGATCGAGATCGATTGCATGGTCCCCATGGGATGTTTAGTTCGATGCGGCCGGGGGGGCAGGATTGGCGGATGCGTGGTCGGCGGCGTACCTCCATACGCCCTTCTGCCTGACGGCGACGGCGCACCACGTGCCTGTCTCCGTCGTCGCCGCGCCGCCTGTCCTCGGTTCGGTCGTGAGCGTCCAGGTTCCCCAGCCTGAGGAGACGTTCCCAGCGGAGCGGTACTCGGCGTCGTTGATCGCGGCGGCGGTGACGCGTACCTGCGCG
>JANMSA010000799.1:0-3799 GCA_031388865.1 Acidobacteriota bacterium
AGAAAGAGGGGCTTCGCTTGCGCGAAAGCCCCTCGCAGGTTGCGTGCTACTGACCGTTGGTGCACGTGGCCGATTCAGCCACGAGTCCCGTGAACGGAGTATTCGTGAGTCCGGAGATGGCGATGTCGTCGATGTCCCATCCCGGGGCGCCGGTCGATTCATCGGAGCCAATGCGAAAGCGGATCTTCACGTTTTGATTCGCATACGCGACGCCGAGGTTGAACGTGGCGGTGGCGAAGTTCGGCCAGCCAATCATGCGGTTGACGAAGGCTGGGCGGCTGGCGCCGATCGGCGCGGAGGTGAACGCGTTCGTCGCGCCGTTGTACGGGCCGCTGACGGCGTTCCAAGTCACGCCCCCGTCGGTGCTGATCTCGACCACTCCGCCGTCCCAGCCGGTCGCTTCGAAGGAGAAGCGATGTTTGAAGGAAAGAGAGAGCGGACCTGCTCCGACGCTGAGGGTCGGGGAGATCAGCGACTGCTCGTCGGGACCTTCCGGCCTCGTGCCGTCGTTCTGACCGTTGTTGTCCGGGCCCCACCACACGTGCGAGACGGCGCTCAGGGCACGGCGTTGCCAGGCGTTGATGTTCGGAGAGGTGGTCGCGTCGCCGGCGATCGACCAGCCGGGATTCGCAGACTCGACGGACTCGGTGGCCGAGAACTGCACCTGAGCGTCGTAGTTCAGGCGGTGTGCAGAAGAGACGTTGAAGGGGCCCGGCAGGCCGAGCTCCGGCGAGTTGATCGAGATCCGGAAGTCCGTGCTCTCGATCCCGACGGCGTCGTTCAAGGCGACGGCGAGCGAGCCGGTGCTGTCATTGTTCTTCTGGACCGGCGGGAACGAGAGGACATTGCCGTTGGGGAAGCTCACGTGCGGGTTGGTGGACGTAATGGTCAGCGTCACGTGATTCACGTTGTTCGGACCTTGATTCGTCAGCGTGATGGTCAACTTTCCAGTCTCGCCGTCATCCAGCACGCCGTCGAAATCACACGATGCACCGGAGTCCGTGAGCTCTGCGCTCACCAGTTCGAGTTGCACCAGCTCCCAGATGCCGCGGCCATAGGTGGCGATGCGCAGCGAGCTGCCGTCTGGTGGCATGGAGATGTCGTTGACGCGTACGTTCGGCAGACCGTTTCCGTACGGCGCCCAGTTCAAGCCACCGTCCGTCGTCCGATAGATGCCCACGTGCGTCGCGGCGAGAACCGTATTGCCCGATCCATCGCGAGGGTCGATGTACACGCGCGTGACCGGCAGGTCGGGGAGCCCGTTCTGGCGCGCGGTGAAAGTAGCCGTCGACCAGGAGGCGCTGGGGCTGGCGATCGACCCTTTGATGACGCGCACCGCTCCTGGTGCCTGCGCCACGGACGTGACCCAGAGGTTCTGGTTGTCCTGCCAGGTGACGTTCGTGGTGAAGCCGACATAGCCGGGAGCCTTGGCGAGAAGGTCGATATCCGTCCAGGTGGCTCCGCCGTTGGTGGTGATGTCCAGGAAGCCGCCCGCCGCGCCGACGCCAATACGGTTCGTGTCCAGCGGACTGACGCCGAGGTTGTAGGGGCTGGAGCGAAATCGCCGCGCGGGCGGGATGCCAGGCGAGGGGACGCCGACGGCGGAACCGATCAGAGTCCAGTTCAATCCGCCATTGACGCTCTTCCACACGCGTGCGTTCGAGAAGTGGAAGAACACACGGCCTGTGGCGTCGAGGCTCGCGGGAGCGGGCACGATGGCGGTGAAGAAACCGAACCCGACGTCGCTCAGGCCGGCCGTGGCCTGGGCCCAGTTCTGAAATACCGAAGGGGGCGTGTTGCTCAGGTTTGTGCGCATGCCGGAGCCCTGCGAGCTTCCGAGCACGGTGTTGGTGTTGGCCTGGCTGTAGGCGGTGCCCATGCCGTCGCCGCCGATCACCTGGTTGTGAATGCCGCTGTTTCCGACGCGCAGTCGGGTGCCGTTGTCCTGCAGGCCGCCGATGACGAGATTCGGGAACAGCGGAGTGCCGGCGATCGTGTAGTAGAGGTGCGAGACGAGCCCGTTGTTCTTGTCGCTGCTGAACGTCGCGCCTTCATCCGAAGTGATGTTCAATCCACCGTCGTTGCCGAGGATGAGTGTCGGTGTGCCGGTGGTCTTGAACACCGCGGCGTGATGATCGGCATGTGCGTACGGGAGTGCCGGGAACTGGCTGTACAGCCACCACGTGGCCACCGTCCAGCTGCTGCCGCCGTTCGTGCTCTTCGCCGATGCCAGGTCGCCGCCGATCCAGATCGTGTTGCGCGCTGCATCGCGCGGATCGACGAGGAGCATCTGGTTGTACCAGCACTGGCCGTGACAGATGTTCATGTTCGTCATCCCAGCCACAGGATTGAGAGGCACCTTGGTGGAATTGACGCCGTTGGCGACCCAGGTCTGTCCGCCATCGGCGGAGCGGTAAACGTCTTTCATCGCCGCGTCGGTCACGGTGCTCGAGTACGCATAGACCACGCTATCGCCGGGGAGCGCGACGGCCAGCGTCGTGCGGCCATTGCCGGAGAAAACGTTGCCCGCATTCGTGATCGGGGCCCAGCTGGCTCCCCGGTCGGCCGAAAGGAAGAGCGTCGTGGCCAGCCCGCATCGAAGACCGGCGCTCACGGCCGCACACGGTTGTGCCGAAGCCAGCCAGCCGGCGCTGGTGCGATGAATACTCCAGACGGACATTCCGGCGAAGGTCGGGATGGCGGTGTAGGTACCGCCGTCATCCGCCGAACGGTACAGGCCATTGTTGGTTGCAACGAGGACGATGTCGCGGTTCGTGCTCGTATCGACCTTCACGTCGCGCACCGACACCGCGGCGCCGAGCTCGATCAGCGGGTCCCAGCTGTTCCCTCCGTTCATGGACTTCACCATCGAGCCGCCGACCTGAATCTGGTCGAACGGATCGCCGAGGCCGAGGTAGAGCGTGTTCGCGTTCTTGCCGAAAGCGACCGACCCACCGCCCGTCGTTGGGAGATCGTCAGTCAGCGGCGTCCACTCGGTCTGGCTGGAACTCCAGTTCTTCGTCCGCCAGAGACCTCCGCCGGAGGTCAGGAAGTAGACGGTCTCGGAATTCGTCGGGTGAGGCAGGATCGCACGGGCGCGGCCGCTGTCGCGAACGTGACCCGTAAAGCTGCCGTTCTGTTCGAAGTCGGAGCCGGTCGGTCCGATGTTCACCCATTTGGCGCCAGGTGCATTCTTCTTGTCAGCGTGGATTTTGCCCTCTTTCATGGCGTTGCTGCGGAACTCGGGAGTGACCACGCCCCATGCCTGCCGCTGCCATTCGAGGCGGGCCGTAGGGTTGTCCTGCTCCACGCCATCCACTTTCAGCGGCCCGTCCTGCTCCGGACGCGTGACGGTTGGAGTCTCATCGTCCGGCCTGGTTTCCTGCGCGCCGGCTGATGGACTGATGATGAGCATCGTGGAAAGCGCGAAAGCGACAGCAGCCTGGTACCGGGAGAATGACCTCATTTGACTCCTCCATGAAAGTTGCGTCTGTTGCCCGACAGGCCTCCGGCCGGAAGAGCGCGTCGGAAGGACGCTTTTTTAGACGGGTTGATGACGGTTTGTTAACGGGATGCCGCAGTCTAGCACCGGAACGGCGAGTCAGGAAGGCGATGGGTCAGACCCCTTCGACGGCTGACGACCGGCGCGTCGGTTCAGGATGACAAGAGGCTAGGAGTCTCGCGCGGCAGAAACGTTCCTCTCGCGCGCCGGTCGGTTCTCGGTTCTCGGTTGTCGGTTCTCTGAGAGGACGTCCTCCGAAGCCACAGCCCCGCAGACAACCGACCACTGACAACCGAC
>JANMSA010000807.1:0-1565 GCA_031388865.1 Acidobacteriota bacterium
CACGTGCACGCCGATCAGGATGCGCGTCACCGTGTCATCCGTTTGGCGGTCTGCGGACGAGCCGTTCGACGGTTGTCTTCAAAACCTCCACGTCTGCGGCGGTGCGGGCCAGGTCCGTCGTGCGGCGATTGAGCTCGCCGATCCGCGACTCCGCGGCGATGTTCGCGTCGCGCAGCTCGCCGATGACCCGTTCGGCGTTCTGGTTCGCCGTGCGCACGAGATCCAGCTCGCTTCGCAGCGACGTGACCTCGGTGCGCAGCGCGGTGGCTTCGGCGAGCGAGCTCAGACGCTCGTCGAGCGCGCGCTGCCCTGCTTCCACATCCTCCCGCAGCACGCGCATGTCCCCCGTGGTGGTGGCCAGCTCGCGGCCAATGGTCTCGCTGTCGAAGGCGGCCTTCGCTTCGCGTACATACACGACCTTTCCCCTGCGCTGCACGACGGCCACGTTCATCCCCGGACGGAGCGTGCGCAACGCGCGCGCGAGGTGGGCCGTCCCCTTCGTCGCATCGAACGCCTCGGCGGCCATGACGGTGAGACCGGCGCCTTTCAACTGCGCCTCCGCTTCCATGGCGTTCGTTCCGACCAGCGATTCGGCGTCGACGGCGGCGTCGTCGCGCCGCGGCGACTTCTGCGCGATGAGACTCTGTCCCGCAACTCTGCGAAGGAACCTGGCCTGCTTCCCGGCCTCGCTCCGGAGCTCCTTGAAGTCGAGAGCCTGGAGCGCGGCGATGAACGGCAGCGCGTCATCGCAGTCGAAGCGATTCGGCCCGGATGTGGGCGGCGCGTACTTGCGCAGAATGCCGGTGAGGTCGAGGCAGCAGAACTTCTCCAGCCCCCAGCGCAGCAGCGGAAGCACCGGAATGAGCGAGAGCCAGTACTCGACCCCGCGGAACGTCTTCACATACTTGCGGCCGGTCCAGTTGCAGATCTGCCGCACCTGTCCGCCGCGCAGTTCGAGACAGGCCAGGATGATTACGTCGTCCGGCTCGCACGTGTCGCACTTGACGAGGAGCTGCTCGCAGAAGCAGTCCTTGACCGATTGAAAGATCGCGGCGCCGAGGTCGATGAACGCATCGAGCATGGCCCGGCGGTACTCGCGGAGCGCGGGGATGTCGAAGCGCAGCGGCGGGCGCCCGATCTCGGTGAGGGTGCGGCTGGCGGTATTGAGGACGAAGAGACTGCCTTCGCGGGTGGAGGCGATGGCAGCGGGGCAGATCTGCACGGGGATGTCGGCCTCGCGCATGAGGCCGCCGCTCAGCGTGGCCGTGCGCACCTGGTACGAGTCCTCGAACGAAATGGCGAGTTGATCGCCCTCCGCAATCCGCGCGAGGCGGATGCGGGTGTTCTCCTCGAGATCGATCAGTCGTGGTGCCGCACCGGCGGCGTTGGGGATGAGGAGCTGCTTGCCCGTCTCGCCTGCGCCGGAGTCGACGACGACCGCGACGATCGGCTGGCGCGATGAGCCGAAGAATCCGATGTCGTCGTCACCTTCGCGATTGAGCGGCTCCTGCGTTTGCCTCCCTTCGCGGAGAGAGTATGTGGCCAGCGCGTTGTACTTCGGGTTC
>JANMSA010000808.1:0-3422 GCA_031388865.1 Acidobacteriota bacterium
GAGCTCGCAGCTCGCAGCTCTCAGGAGAGGGCGGGGGGGCCTGCGAGCTGAGAGCTGAGAGCTGCGAGCTATGACAGACATCATCACCTCCACCAACACACACGGCCTCTCGAACGAGCAATTGCTCGAGATCGATTACTACCTGCGGCTCACGCGGACGCTGGAGGAGCGACTGGTCGCACTGTTCCGGCAGGCCAAGGTCATCGGCGGGTTGTACCGCTCGGTGGGACAGGAGGGGGAGTCCGTCGCCGCGGCGTATGCGCTCGACTACGAGCAGGGCGATGTCGTGCAGCCGCTGATCCGCAACATCGGCGCGATCCTCGTCGCCGGCGCGAGGCCTGCGGACATCATCAAGCAGTACATGGCCAAAGGGGACAGCCCGACGCGCGGCCGCGAGTTGAATATTCACTTCGGTCATCCCGCGCGAGACGGCTTCATCGGCCAGATCTCGATGCTGGGCGACATGATCCCGGTCATGGCCGGCATCGCGCTCGCCGGCCGGATGCAGAAGCGCACGCTGGTCACCCTCGCTTTCATCGGCGACGGCGGCTCATCCACAGGTGCATTCTGGGAAGGGATGAACTTCGCATCGGTGCAGAAGCTGCCGATGGTCGTGATCATCGAAGACAACGGCTTCGCCTATTCGACACCGACCGCAAAGCAGACCGCGGCGAAGACGCTCGCGGACAAGGCTTACGCGTTCGGATGTTTCGGCGAGACCATCGACGGCAATGATGTGCTGGCGGTGTACGGGGCGACCCGGCGCGCCATCGCGCGCGCCCGCGCCGGCGAGGGCGTCACGCTCCTCGAGGTGAAGACCTTCCGCATGAAAGGCCATGCCGAGCATGACAACCAGGCCTACGTCGCTCCGGAACTGATCGAGGAATGGAAGGCGAAGGATCCCCTGGCCCGCTACGAGAAGGTTCTCCTGGAGCTGGGAGTGGCCTCGCAAGCCGAATTCGATACGATTCAGCAGCGGGTGCGCCGGGATGTCGATACGGCGACCGATGAGGCAGAGCGCTCTCCGATGCCGGATCCCGCCGATGCGGGACGCGGACTCTACATCGAGGACGGATACTGGGGCGAGTCGTCGAGTGCTCGAGTCGGCAAGTCTTCGAGGAAAGACCGATGAATCCAGCGGTCAAGTCTCCAACTCTACGAGTCTCGAGGAGCGACCGATGAACGCCTCGCATCGAACGCGGGATCGCTCCTTCCCTCGTCAATCGTCGGGCTTTCACGTCGAACTCATCAACGACGGACCAATGAGCTGCTTGAAGACTCGAAGACTCGAAGACTCGAAGACTCGATTCTCCGGAAATCGCAATGCCTGAGACCACCTACATCGAGGCCATCACCCAGGCCATGCATGAAGAAATGGCGCGCGACGAGCGTGTCTTCCTCATCGGCGAAGACGTCGGTGCCTATGGTGGAGCGTTCAAGACCAGCGCGGGGCTGCTGGACCGCTTCGGGCCCGAGCGGGTGATTGACACGCCGATCTCCGAGATCGCCATCATCGGCGCGGCAGCCGGCGCGGCCCTGATGGGCATGCGCCCGATCGCGGAGATGCAGTTCATCGACTTCATCACCTGCGGGTACGACATGCTGGTCAACTTCGCGGCGATGAACAGCTACCTCTTCGGGCGCGCCTGTCCCATGGTCGTGCGTGGACCGGCCGGAGGCGGCACGCACGGGGGCCCCTATCACTCGCTGAACCCCGAGGCGATGTTCATGAACCGGCCGGGACTGAAGATCGTTGCGCCGGGCACCGCGTACGACGCCAAGGGATTGCTCAAGGCCGCCATCCGCGACGACAACCCGGTGCTGTTCATCGAGCACAAGTATCTCTACCGGCGCATCAAAGAAAACCTCCCCGACGAGGACTACATCGTCCCGATCGGGAAAGCGAACGTCCGGCGCCGCGGCAAGCACCTCACGATCATCACCTGGGGCGCGATGATTTATCTCGCGGACGAGGCGGCGGACGAGCTGGCGAAAGAGGGCGTGTCCGTCGAGATCATCGATCTGCGCTCGATCCTCCCGTTCGACGAGGAAGCGATCCTCGAGTCCGTGGCGAAGACCAACCGGGTCATGATCCTGCACGAGGCGCCACTCACGGGCGGAGCTGGAGGGGAGTTCGCCGCTCGCATCGCCGAGAAGGCGTTCGACTACCTCGACGCGCCGATCAAGCGCGTGGCCGCGCTCGATGTCCCGACTCCCTACTCGCCGCCTTTGGAAGCGGCGGCACTTCCTGATAAAACACGAGTCCTGAAAGCGGCGCGAGAGCTGCTTGCGTACTAGCACGGAGAATCCATGGCACATGACGTCGTAATGCCTCAGATGGGCGAGTCGATCGCGGAAGGCACGGTCTCGAAGTGGCTGAAGAACGTCGGCGACAAAGTCGAGCGTGACGAGCCACTGCTGGAGATCTCTACCGACAAGGTCGACGCCGAGATCCCCTCTCCCGCCGCCGGCGTACTCACCGAGATTCTGGCCAAGGAAGGCGACACGGTCCCTGTAAACGCGGTCGTCGCGCGCATTACAGCGGAAGGTGAGGCAGCGGGCGCAGCGCCGGCGCCCACCGCGGAGGCACCGGTTGAGAAGCCGGCCGAACAGGAAGCCGCCAACGAATCCACCGCGCAGGAATTGAAGCAGGAAGCGCCTGCGGTGCAGCCAGAACCGTCGGAATCAGCCGTACCGGCACCACCGGCCGACGCTGGGCAAGCAACCAGCAGCCAGCCACCAGCAACGGACTCCCCGGCAGCGGGTGAGGCCTCCGACGACAACGTCGAGTCCCTCGACGAACGCCGCCGCACCAAATCCTCTCCTCTGGTGCGGAAGATCGCCGCCGAGAACAACGTCGACATCACCCAACTCCAGGGCACGGGCGTTTCCGGTCGCGTCACCAAGAACGACATTTTGGGATTCCTGCAGCAGCCCGCGAAGCCGGCCGCTGCTGCGGCCACCGCGCCATCTGCGACATCTGCTCCAGCTCCCGCTCCGTCCGAAGCGCGCACCACTCGTCCGGCGCCGCAGTTCGCCGAGGGAGAGCGCGTGCGGCTCGAGCCGCTCTCGGTGATGCGCAAGCGCATCGCCCATCACATGATTCAGTCGACGCAGACGTCGGCCCATGTGCACACCGTGTTCGAGATCGACTTCACCAACGTGGAGAAGCTGCGTCGCAAGTACAAAGAGGGCTACGGGGAGCGTGGCGTGAAGCTGACGTACATGCCCTTCATCGTGCAGGCAGTCATCGCCGGCCTGCGCGAGTTTCCGATCCTCAACGCGTCGATGGACGAGACCAACATCGTCCACCACCGCGAGTACAACGTGGGCATCGCCGTGGCGCTGGAGTGGGGGCTGATCGTCCCGGTCGTGAAGCACGCCGACGAGTTGAACATCCTCGGCGCCGCCCGCGCCATCAA
>JANMSA010000815.1:0-8361 GCA_031388865.1 Acidobacteriota bacterium
CGCGGTCTGATGCAGCTGATGCCCGCCACAGCGAAGCGTTTCGGTGTCACGAATTCGTTTGATCCTGAAGAGAACATTCACGCGGGGACGCGGTATCTTCGCTGGCTCCTGACGAAGTTCGGCGGCAACGCTGATCTGGCCGTCGCGGCGTACAACGCCGGCGAAGGAAATGTATGGAAATACGACGGCGTACCGCCGTTCCGCGAGACAGTCAACTACATCAACCGCATCTCGAAGCACATCCGCAAGGCGATCGAGGCTCAGGTCATCCCTGCCGACAAACCTCGCGCGGTCTCGCTGACGGCCGGCGCCTCGCGCTGATCGCCGTCTTACTACTCACGACTCCCGTCTTCGCCTTCACTTCCAGGCTCGTCGATTCGACAGGCCGGGCGGTGGCGGGTGCGCAGATTGCGGTGGTGCAGCAAAGCGGCTCAGCACGCACGGATGCGGAGGGGCGCTTCACCATTGCTCCTGACCCCAGGCTCCCAGCCACGCTGATCGTGGTTGGAAGCCGCGGCGAGATCTACCCGCCGATCTATCTCGAGACCGCTGTGGCCGAGCTCCGCATTGAGCCGGCGTACCGCGAGACGGTGACGGTTTCGACCGGCACTGCGCCCAACATCGAAGGCACACCAGCGGCTGCGCCGGTGGTGGTCGGTGCTGAGGAGCTCGAGCAGCGCAAGCCCGCGCATGTTGCGGAGGCGATCGCCACGACGCCCGGCGTGTCGCTGCGCGGGGAAGGTCCTCCCGCGGTGCCTGTCATTCGCGGCCTTGCCGGCGGCCGCACGCTGCTGCTGGTGGATGACGCGCGTATCGTCGCGGAGCGTCGCGCCGGCCCGTCCGCCACCTTCATCGACCCACTGACCCTCGGATCCATCGAGATCTCCCGCGGCCCCGGGTCGGTCGCTTACGGATCCGACGCCATCGGCGGAGTGGTGCATCTCCGGCCGCGCGATCCGATCCCGGGGAATCGCGACGTGCGCTACGACGCCTGGACTGCCTTCGGCGGAACGCGGGCGCAGAGCGCGGCGGCGGAAGTGTCGTCGGATGCGCTGGGAGGCGCCTTTCTGGTGTCCCTGCACGGCCGCTCCTCTGGCGATTCGTTCGACGCGAACGGCGATCGCATCGAGAACTCTCAGTACCGCGATCGAGGAGCTCTGCTGCGCTTCGTCCGGGACACGTCGTGGGGCCGCATGCGCACCGGTTTCATGACCAGCATCGCGCGCGATGTCGGCGCGCCTTCGAACACGACCGACCGGACGTACTATCCCGACGAGCGGGCGACGCTGGCGACCTTCGCTCTCGACACGACCAGCTCCGCGTTGCGCGCGTCGCTGGGCGCATACTCCGTCACCACTACGCGTGAGCGGATCACAGGCTTCGAGAGCGTTGCCGTCAAGGCGCGGGATGCGTCGGTGCGCTTCAGCCACGAGCGCACCGGAGAACGCTCTCGACTGCTGACCGGGATCGACTTTGTCTCGCGCTTCAACCTCACAGCGACAGGCTCGATCGAAGACGCAGACAAGTACGACACGGGCGCTTTCGTCTCGTGGGACGGGAGAGTCGCGGAGAGTCTTCAACTCGCCGGCGGCGCCCGCGCGGACGCAATCGCCACCCGGAACTCGGGCGGGTACTTCGGGGACCGTGAGACGAACGACCTCGCGCTCTCGGGTTTTGGCGCGGCGACCATGGGCCCTTTCCGCGGGCTCACTGCGACTGTACAGGTGGCCCGCGGCTATCGCGAGCCCGTGCTGTCCGACCGCTACTTTCGCGGCATCAGCGGCCGTGGGTTCATCACCGGCAATCCGGAACTCGATCCGGAGCGCACCACGCAGTTCGACGGAGGCATGCGGTGGACGCGCGGCGGTTCGCGGGTCGCCCTCTTCGTCTACGACTACCGCATCAGCAATCTGGTGGAGCGCTATCGGAACAATCGCGATTTCTTCTTTCGTAACCAGGGCGAGGCGGAGATCCGTGGAGTGGAGGCGGAGTTCTCCACGAGACTGCGGAATCGACTGGAGCTGCAGTTGGGGGCAGCCGTCGCCGGCGGCGAGACGAGGGACGGCGCCTCTCTCGATGACATCGCCCCGCCCACGTTGCACACATCGTTGCGCTGGGCAGCTCCACGCGCCTCGGCCTTCGTGACCGCGTCAGCGTACGCGCGCGACGATGAGCCCGGACCGGTGGAGGTCGAACGTGCGGGTTACGTCTCCGTGGATGCCGGAGCCGGCTGGCGCGTGTCCCCCTGGTTCGAGGTGCGTGTGGTGGTTCGCAATCTCGCGAACGCGCAGCACTTTGGCTCCGCAGACGCAGCATCGGCCTTCGCGGCCGGGCGCAGCGTGACCGTCGGCATCAATCGGTGATGCTTCGGTTGGCGAGTTGGTGTGGCGTGTTGGCGTCTCGTGAGCCGTGTTGTCAGTTGTCGGTTGTCAGTTGTCTGCGATTTCTCGATGGTCCGAAGCCCGTCGTGACTTGATCGGTGCTCCGCCTTTGTCTTTACGAGTTCGCAGTTCGGCAGTCGTGGGCGTCTTCACCAAGACTCACAGACAACAGACAACTGACAACAGTTTTACGAGGCGGCGTGCGGTTGCCGTCTCGCGAAGCGTGTTGTCGGTTGTCAGTTGTCTGCGATTTCTCGCACGGGCCGAAGCCGTCGTGACGTGAGCGTTGCTCCAGCCTCTTGCTTTGCGATTTCGCAGTTCGACAGTCGTGCGCGTCTTCACCAAGACTCACAGACAACTGACAACCGACAACTGACAACAGCTTTACGAAGGCGACAACCGACAACATGCTTCACGAGGCGGCAACCGACAACTGACAACGCGTTTTACGAAACCGCCAACCGACTGTCAAACGGCGGCTTCCACCTCGACGAGAGCTTCCGGCTCGGCGACGCGAAGGAGGCTGTCGAACCGGAGCACCATCACTGTGCGGTCGTCGTCCGCGGGGCGTGTGCCGGAGTGTCGCGCGACTGAGTCGAGGATGGTGTCGCGGACGGCGCTCGGCGAGCGATCCTGCTGTTTGGCCAGGAGCGACTCCAGCTGATCGAAGCCGAGAGGGTCGCCGTTCTCGTCCTGCGCTTCGACGATCCCGTCGGAGAGATACACGATGGTGTCCCCCTCCTCGAGCGCGACCTCGACGGTGCGCGTGCTCATCGTCTCGCGGACGCCCAAAGGCAACGAAGGGCACTCGATGGAGATGGGCGGGCCGTTGTGACGGAGCAGGTACGGGTAGAGATGTCCGGCGTTCGTGTGACGGATGGTGCCGCGCTCGAGATCGAAGATCGTGAACGCGAGCGTCATGAACGCCCGACGCTCGGTGGAGCGGAACACGAGCTGGTTCAGACGGCCGAACATCGACGTCTCGTCCGCTCCTTCCTCGACGAGGGTGGTGATGGCCGCCTTCACCATGGCCATGACCAGACCGGTGGACAGCCCGTGTCCCGAGACATCTCCGATGGCCACAGCCAGACGGGTCTTGTCGAGGTTGAAGACGTCGTAGTAGTCGCCGCCGATGGAAGTGGTTGGCTCGAAATGGGCGGAGAAGGAAACGCCTCGGAACTTTGGCCCTTCCTTGGGCAGGAGGTTGCGCTGGATGGTGGCGGCGATGGCGATCTCGCTCTGCAGACGCTCCTTCTCCGCGACCGTCGTGAGCAGCGAGGCGATCGACGCGGTCATGCTGTCGAACGACTGCGCCATCGCGCCCAGCTGGTTGTGGCGCTTCATCCGGATGCGATACGAAAAGTCTCCCCGCTCGACTGCGCGCGTCCCCTTCTCGATGCGGTTCACCGCGCGTGAGATTGAAAAGATCAGCACGCCCGCGAACAGCGCGGCCACCGCGTACATCATCATCAACATCCCCGCGAGAGTGAGGATGACCTTGAGCAGAATGTCGAAGTAGCGGCTCCCGGAGGGGCCGAAGTAGTACGAGAGGAGGTTGCGCGGCGGGTTGACGATCAGGGTGAAGAGGCGGTGGTCCTCCACCGATTCCCCCCCCTGCCAGTCGGTCACCTCGGTCAGGTCGCCCCAGATGATGGTGCTGCCGAAGTTGCCGGCCAGCACCGTCCTGAAGTCTGCCTCGTCGATGTTGAAACCGTTGCCCTTCTGCTCCGCCCTGGCGGTGCGCACGATCATGCGCGACTTCTCGTAGAGCTGGTCCGCCCACGCCTTGTCGAGCGGCAGCACGAGCACCACTCCTCGCGTCCGGTCGTCTTCGAGCGGGAACTGCCGCGCCGCGATCAACAGGGGCTTTCCGCTGCGTTCCACTACGCCGCTGAAGCTTCGCGTCTTCAACCACGGCGGGAGCGCCTCGCCCGACGTTCCCGCTGTGTCGTAGACCTCCAGCGTCTTCGGCGAGCCTGCGATGCGCCGCCCGGTGGTTGCGTGCTCGAGGGCCCAGCTCTCCAGCTGTCCCAGCGTGGCCTGCCTCTCTCCGCGCAACGCCGCCTGCGTCATCACCGCCGCGAACATGTACACGACCGTCAGCAGCAGGATGGTCATGAGGAAGAACGGCAGGACGCCGACGAGCAGGTAACTGAGGAAGAGCCGCCGGCCCACAGTCCAGAACATCTGCGTCAGCACCCATCGGGTGACGACGGTGAATCCGTAAAGGGTCAGGCCGATGACGAGCAGCCAGGCCAGGAACGAGAAGACGCTCAGGATGCCGAGGTCGAGGTCGAAGCTCTTCAGGAAGGTGTTGAGAAAGTGGAGGACGATGATGGTCGATATCCCCGCCACCCACACGAGGAAGGCGGGCGGGAGGCGACGCCGTTTCGGAACCGGGTCCGCGACCATCGGATTCATGATGACACACGCCGTGCGAGCGCACGGCCTTCCACACAAAGGCTCACCGTCTAAGTACGACGCAGGCGCCGAAGGGTTGCGGAATTCGCTCTGGGGCCCTCTTGTCTAGACCAACAGTCCTTCGCTGGAAACTCTCCTATGATCGTGATCCGCATCATCGCCGCGCTGCTTCTCGTAGCGTTTGGCACCAGAGACTCCTTCGCGGCGTGTGTGAACCGCTTCATCGCGCGCTCCGAACGCCCTCGCCAGATCGTGACCTTGCTGACCGGCAAGCTGACGTTCCAGGAGGCGACGACGCTCGCCGCGGCGGTCAACAGCAGGAAGGCGCCGGTTCTGGAGTGGGTCGCAGCCGACGGGACGAGGCTGGCGAAACAGATGGGCGAGCTGAAGATCGTCCGGCCGATGCCCGTTGGATGCGACGGCAAGGCGTCCGGCGCGATCATGATCGTGACCTTCGCCCCCATGGCGGCGCCGCCGCAGAAGCGGATGTTCGTGAAGTTCGACGCGAACACGACGGTGATGTTCGAGCAACAGACGCAGTGAGCGCGGACGACTTCGGTTGGCGGTTGGCGGAGCGCATGTTGACAGTTGTCGGTTGTCAGTTGTCTGCGGGCACGCGCCGGACGATCGCTTTAGGACTTGGGGCACAAGCGTCGGGTTGAAGCGTGAGTGCCAGGCCTCGCTGGCTTCGTCCAGGCCAGGACGCACAGACAACCGACAACCGACAACTGACAACACGCGGCAGGGCTCGCGCCACATGAGCGTCACCGCACCGAGCGCCGCTTACGCCGCTCTGCCGCTCCCGATCCCCACACCTCCAGCGAGTGGGTGGTGAGCAGGAGCAATCGCCCCTGCCGGATGGCCAGCGCGCGCACGGATGCCGGCACTTCGAACGTGGCCAGTGGTGCGAGTGTGGCGGCGTTGTACAACTCCGGATTGGCAGTGCGCCCAGTCACGACCAGGCAGTCTCCGGCAACGCGGATCTGCTGTGCCTTGTCCGCAGAGATCGCGGGGAAGAGCGTCCTCGCAAGCAGCAGCGTGCTCGCCGTGTACTCGTAGAGTCTGTCGCCGAGGACGTAGACGCGGCCGGCGTAGGCGGCGAGGGAGGTGGCGGTGGGAGGTGCCGCCGCCGAGAGGACTTGCGATGGCTGCAGCGGTGTCGCAATATCGATCACCCGCACCTCGGCTGGGAAATCAACCAGCGCGTACGCGCGCGTTCCCGCGGTCACGACGTCCTTCACCCCTCCGTTCATCGAAGCGGTCACGATGAGGGAGACAGGGTCGAGGACCAGAGTTTTCTGCTGGCAGCCGCTGGTGAGGCACCCCTTCGACAGCGAGACCCACACGGCGTTCCCGGCGACGTCGATTGCCAGGGGTTGCGCGTCGGTGCCTTCGTTGATCGTCATCTGCCGCAGCAATGCGCCCTGTCGCGAATACGACGTGACGACGCCCGCCGCGGAGAGTGTGAACAGCGCTTCGCTGGTCGCCGCGAAGTCGACGTTGCCCGGCGTGCGGATACCGGTGAGATAGCGCGGCGCATCGCCGGCCAGCGTGTAGACGTCGATCGTTCCAGGTGCGAAGAGGTAGACACGCTCGTCCGTCGCGACGAGCTTCGTGTAGAACGTGCTCGCGAACGGGGTTCTGCGGGCCGGTTGCTGCGTAAGGTACGACGTGACCAGCGTGCCCTCCGCAGTGGCGAGGACGGCCAGGTTTTCCCGAGCGTCGAGCATCACGCCATCGGCCGGGAGAAACTGTTCGCGAAGCAGGGTGCGTGCGCTGCCGTACACGGAAAGCGTGCGCCGGTCGAGGACCAGCAGGTCGTCGCCGGCGAACTCGAGTTGTTGCGGGATGGTGCGGTTCGAGCTCTCGATGACGCGCGTCGTGCCGCTGCCGACGTCGACGATGTTCACGCCGCTGAACGTGAAGACCGCGGCGCGGGTCGCGTCGAACGCTACCCGGCCGATGGCCACGCCGTCGAGCGTGAAGCGGCGTGGCGCGGACGCCAGGTCGCTGGTGGGGTAATAGTGAAGGACCGTGTTTCCTACGTCGCGCGTCTCCACGAACAGGTAGGCGTTGCCGGCGCGTGCAAGCTGGACGATGTTCGGAAGCGCGACTTGTTCGGGGGTGGTTCCGCCAAGCCACACCGAGCCATCATTCAGCAGCGCGACCACGCCCTCACCCCGGATCGCCGCAGTCTTCACGGCGCTGCGAAACGACGAGGTGGAGGTGGCGGCAGGCGTCTGTGGCGTGAGTGACCAGAGCGTGGTGGACTTGTCGGACGACGTCAGCAGAGTGGTGCCCTCGACGTCGTTCACTGCAGCGCCGCCCATCCACGTGCGCTCGGTCACGAGTGCGAGTCCGGAGGCGACGATCCGCTGCTCCAGGATCGTGCCGGAACGGTCGCCGAACCAGGCGCGATCTCCGGAGAGCACCGTGCTCGTCGTCGGCGTCGTGCGGTAACTGACCAGCGGGTAGGGAGGGGCGAGCGTGCTGACGTCGAACGTCGCCAGACCAATGTCGCCCGCGGCGACGTAGAGAGTGTTCCCGGCCCGGACGATGGCGTGGATGACGTTGTCGGTGCCGCCGGTGGGCGCAAGCTGGTGCTCGAACAGCTCCTTGAGAGTGGAGGTCGAGGTGAAGTCGACTGCGCGCAAGGTGCGATCGGGCCCGGCGACGAAATGCACGCCGTTCACACCCGCCGCGAACGAGCTCGCACCGATGGGCAGCCGCGCGAGGGAGGTCGTACCGGCGAACACGTCTGTGGTCTGTCCGAACGCATCGCTGATGAAGAGGGAGCTGCCGGCATCCGCGTGAACCGCGGTGGCCCGCACGACGGTCGTGAGCTCGCCGGTGTGCTGAGGGACCGACGGGATACTGATGCTGAAGACTTCCACGGTCGTGTCGCCGTCGGCCGCGTAGAGCGTCGTTCCGGAGAGAGCGAGCGATGTCACGTTGGGGGAGGAAGTCGGCAGCACCGTCGTGGTGCGGATCGGGTTGGGTGGGTCGCCGAAGCTCTCGAAGTGCGCGAGACCGTTCGCGGTGGCCACGAAGACGTACGAGCCTGCGACGAGGATGTCCTGGATCGTCGCTCCGGCGTCGACGTAGCGGACGACGCTGATGGAGGTTCCCTCCCGCCGCAGGACGTATAGCCGCGTGCCGCTCCCCACATACGCGAAGCCGCGGCCATCCGCACGGACGACACGCGTGGAGCCAGGCAGCGGGATCGCGTCCGCGACGAGGGTGCCCCCGCTGGCGAGGAGCTGGACGCCGTAACCCGTCGCCAGCCACACCAGCGGTCCGTCGACGGCCACATCGAACGCCGTGGTTCGGAAAGCCGCAGACTCACGAGGCGTCCAGTTGCACTGGCCTCGGGAAGAAAAAGTGGAACCCAGGAGAAGGAGAAGGATCGCAACACGCCCGCACATTGCCAGCGATTCTACAGGTCCCTCTCCCACCGGGGGAGAAGACCCGCTCGCGGCGGCCGGCGTTGGTTCCTGTGGTTTGCCGCTGGAGGTGGCCCGTCCACGCAATTCGACCCCGGCAGGGGTCGCGGAGATCG
>JANMSA010000849.1:0-2859 GCA_031388865.1 Acidobacteriota bacterium
GTGGGAGGGGGAGGGCCGTGAGGCTCCCCCCTATCCCGATCCCCTTCGGCTTCGCTCAGGGCAGGCTCCGGCGGATGAGGGGCGCCTCGTGCAGACGACAGTTAGAAAATTGGGAATGACGCGGTCGCCCGCCCGTGCCGACCGCCAACGGCCAACCGATCACTTCAGCACAGTCAGGTGTCTCAGGTAGCTCGCGTAAGTCCAGAGCGGAACGAAGGTGAAGCAGTGCAGAAGCTCGAGCGTCATGGCCAGATGCGCGCGGATCCCGCGGCGGACTCCCAGCTTCGCGACCTTGGACCGGTGGCGTGTTCCGGGAAGTGTCTGGATGGCCGTGCGCATGCCTCCGCGAGCGACGACCTCATTGATCATGATCTCGATCTGGAAGCCTTTACGCTTCTCGGGAGCGACGGCATCGAAGACCGAACGCCGGATGGCGCGAAGGCCGGTGATCGGTGGGAGGCGCGTGTAGATCGCATTCCGAAGCCGGCCGTACTCGATGAGGCCCAGGGACATCATGAACCCCTCGGCCACCGGCGCGGCGAGACGTTCGAAGTGCTCAGCGACAGCCCCGATGATGTCGGCGTCGAAGAACACCAGGATGGCGCTGGAGGTGGCGTCGACACCGGTCGCCAGAGCGAGGGCCTTGCTGCCAGTTCCGTTGGATGGGATCACCTCTGCTCCCGCGGCGCTCGCGACGGTGGCGGTGCCGTCACTGGAGTGATCATCGACGACGATCACCCGGGCAGCGCCGCGTGCCGCGAGCGCTGCGCGTACCACCGCACCCACAGTGAGCGCCTCGTTGCGCGCCGGGATGATGATGTCAAAGGACACCGCTCCCGTGCTCACACGCTGTTTGGCTGTCGGCTCATCCACGATGGGGTCGCGCGGCGATCTCGCTGAACGCGCGGAGGGGTTGAGAGTCGTAGTTGTGGTCAGGCATCGGTGCCTCGCTCCGGCAAAGCGTAACCCGAGTCTGCAGGTGCCACCAAGAGCCATTCGGGAGAGATGGGTTGCGAGGTGGAGCCGGAATCCCGGCTGCTCCCCCCATGCGATACGCTCGGCCTTGTGAGTGCGCCGCTGTTCATCGACTCCGACAATGCGCACGGCTCGCGGTTCGGCGACGTCGATGATGCATTCGCGATCGCCGCGCTGCTGAGGTCGGGCCTCAGAGTCGTGGCCATCGCGGCGACGGCGGGAAACACCAGCGAGCCCCGTGCTCACGAGAACAACCGGGCTCTCGCGGGACAGACCGGATACGCAGGACCTCTCCTGCGCGGCAGTGAGGCAGCCGGCTTTCTCGCAGCTGCCGGCCCGCTGCGCATCGCCGCCCTCGGACCGCTGACCAACGTTGCGGCAGCGTTGCGCGCTGGTGCCACGCAGCATCTCGAAGTCATGGTCGTGGGCGGCAACCGCGCGTCGCGTGGGCGCTGGCCGCCGCTGTGGCCGCACGAGTTCAATCTGACAAAGGACCGCGCGGCCGCGGTGGCGGTTTTTGAGAGCGCCCTGCCGCTCACACTGTTTCCACTCGATGTCGTGCGCGGTCTGTACGCAACTGCCGACGACGTGCGTGCCCTCGGCGGCGACCTGGGTCGGTATCTGGCTCTGGGGGCGAGGCGCTGGCTGGCACGCTTGCGGCTATTGAAGGCGACCGGCCGCTTCCCGATCTGGGATCTTGCTGCGGCGATCTATGCAATCGACCCTCACGGTTTCGGTTTTGAAGAGAGGGTCGGGCGCATGCGCCCCAACACCAGCATCGACTGGGGTCAGGGCAGTCGCCGCGTGCAGGTTTGTACTGCTCTCGATCGCGACCTGTTGTGGGAGCGTTTCAGTCGGCTGATCGAGGAGAGAGACCAATGACACTGAAACGGATTCTGACTGCTGTGGCCATCTCGCTGGTGTGCGGGTCACTCGCGCCTGCCCGCGCGGCGACCCCGCCTGCGACTTCACTGACAAAGGGTGAGCCCGACTACTCGGCCTGGAACGCGATTTTGAAGAAGCACTACGACCCTCGTCGCGGAATGAACTATCGCGCGCTGAAAGCTGGCGATATGGCAGCGCTTGGCGAGCTGCGGCAGAGGTTGGGTCGCGTGGACGTGGCCTCGCTGAACCGCAACCAGCAACTCGCGTACTGGATCAATCTCTACAACGTCAACGTGGTGGCCACGGTTGCGGAGAAGCATCCCATCAAATCGATTCGCGCCCTCTCGACGGACCCGATCGTCCGCCTGAACATCTTCAATAAAGAGCTCGTGCCGTTTCACGGCGGAAAGATCTCGTTGAACACGATCGAGAACAAGAACATCCGCGAGGGATTCAAAGACGCGCGCATTCATTTCGCGATCAACTGTGCTGCCTTGAGCTGCCCGCCCATCCGCGAGAGCGCGTACACCGGTGCGGCGGTGCAGGAGCAGCTGGACGCGCAGACGCGAAAGTTTCTCGACGGGCCCATGGGCGCCCGTGTCAGCAGGAACGGCAGCAAGACCGTCGTGAAGACCACCAAGATCATGAAGTGGTTCGACAAGGACTTCGATGCCTGGGGCGGCGGAAGGCTCGCGTTCATCCGCAAGTACGTTTCAGACGACAAGCGAAAAATGATCGACGCCGCGAGCGGCAAGGTCAGTCTCGAGTACGACGACTACAACTGGGACCTCAACGACGCGCGCTGAAGCAGCTGAGCGCTGGCCTGCCATCCAGGCCTTGCAGTGAAGCGGTGGGCTCTCAGCGCCAGGGACTTGCGAAGAATGTCACCAGCGCCTCGGCGGGCTGAGAGCACAGGTCGCGCGAGAGACTCTCGAAGTTGACGACCCTTCGAAACCGGTGGGACTCTGCCAACCGCTATCACAGCCGGGACTCGAGCTC
>JANMSA010000882.1:0-2810 GCA_031388865.1 Acidobacteriota bacterium
CGCGCAGGCGGAGTTGTCGCTCACGCTTCCCGGCCAGCGCGCGAGTGATGGCCGAAGGAAGTCGCGACATACGATCCTTGATGACGTAGTCCGTCGCCCCCTCGAGCAAGGCCTGCACGGCGCGGTCCTCGCCGATCGATCCGGAGACGAAGATGAAGGGGATCTCCGGCACGAGATCGCGGGCGATCTTCAGCGCCTCGATTCCATCGAAGCCGGGGAGGTTGTAATCGGCGAGAATGACATCAGGATCGGAATTCTCGAGCGCTGCGCGAAACGCGGACTCGGTCTCGACGCGTGAGATCGAGGCGTCGAGCCTGGCACGCTTCAACTCACGGACAATCAGATCCGCGTCGAGGGCGC
This sequence comes from Acidobacteriota bacterium, assembly GCA_031388865.1. GTDB lineage: Bacteria > Acidobacteriota > Thermoanaerobaculia > Gp7-AA8 > Gp7-AA8 > QHVT01. The sequence continues at coordinate 361 of JANMSA010000882.1, forward strand.
TGTCCTCGAGATTGAGAATGCGGATGTGCTGGGTTTCCATGGCAGTTTCAGGGCGCGGTTTTGTTCACGGCCAGCCAGTAAAATCCGAGATCGGTAATCGTTTTCGTGAAAGCGTCGAACTCGATCGGCTTGATGACAAAACTGTTGACGCCCAGTTTGTAGCTCTCGATCCGGTCCCGCTCCTCCGCCGAGGAGGTGATGATGACGATAGGGATCTTCCGGGTCCGTTCGTCGGCCTTGACGGCCCGCAGGACCTCGATGCCGTCGACTTTCGGCAGTTTGAGATCGAGAAAGATCACTCGCGGCCCATTCGAGACCTCCCGCCCCTCGTACTTCCCACGTCCGAAGATGAAGTCGAGTGCTTCGGCCCCATCGCGAACCGCGGTGATGCTGTTGGCCAGATTCCCCTTCCGCAGCGCCCGCATGGTGAGCTCCAGATCGTGAGGATTGTCTTCGACCAGGAGAATTTCCACTTCATTACTCATGACACCCTCCCCTCAATGTTGACGGACGGCAGTTTCGTTTCTGCCAGGCTCGGGGAATCGAGGGATGGAAGCGTGAAGTAAAAGGTCGCCCCCTCACCCACCACGCCTTCTCCCCAGACGCGGCCCCCATGGCGCGTCACGATGCGCTCCACAATGGCCAGCCCCACTCCCGTTCCCTCGAACTCTTCTGCCGCATGCAGGCGCTGAAACACTCGGAAGAGTTTGTCCTGGTAGCGCATGTCGAAGCCGACCCCGGAGTCGCGAACCCAGTAAGTGTTGAAATCCTCGTCCGCTGAGGCGCCAACCTCGATCCGAATCGTGCCTTTCGGTTTCGCGTACTTGGCGGAATTGGAGAGCAGATTGATGAGCACCTGGCGGATCAGATTCCGATCGGCACAGGCGCGCGGAAGATCGCCGCAGACCAGCTCCACATCACGATCCGGCCGCTGCCGCCGGACTTCCTGAAAGACTTCGCGCGCCAGTCCGGCAACGTCCAGCTCCCCGGCGGAGATCGACTGGCGGCCGATCTGCGAAAAGCTCAGAAGATCATCGATCAGATCTCCCATCCGCTGGGCTTCACTTCGAATCGTGCCCAGAAAGCGTCTGGCCTCGGCATCGAGCGCCGCGGCGTAGTCTTCCTCCAGAATCCGGGTGTATCCCAAGACCGCGCGAAGCGGTGCGCGCAGGTCGTGGGAGACGGAATAGGTGAACGCCTCCAGCTCGGAATTGGCTCGCCCGAGCTCTTCCGTACGCGCGGCGATGCGCATCTCCAGAGTGGCATTCAGCTCCGCAACTCCCTCCTCGGCCAGTTTCTGCTCGGTGATGTCCACCGCGATTCCGCCCAGGAACTGCCGGCCGCTGGCGATGCGAATCGGGAAGCGCTGAAGGATCCAGTACGCACCCTTCTCCGCCCCCTCGAAGTGCACGACCTGCCGGACTGTGCGGCCGTTCGCGGTGACTTCGCTCTCGTTCCGGCGAACGGACTCCAGCCGCTCAGGGGACAGGATCTCCTCGTCGGACAAGCCGAGAACGTCTTCGACGTCATGGCCGATGAACTGTTTGATCGCGGCATTGGCGAAGACATAACGTCCGCTGTCGTCCTTGATGTAGGAAGCGGCGGTGTTGTTGGCCATGAACGCGGTGAACCGTTCCTGGATCTGGGCCAGCTCTCCGGCCTGCTCCCTCAGCATGAACTGCCCTGTCTCGAAGTCGTGCGCCTGCGCCAGCGCTTCCGCGGCGGGACGGGCAATCAAACGCAGCAGGTCGAGTTGCTCCGGCTGAAGAAGTTTTCCAGGCTCCGAGAACACGACGATCGTGCCGAGCAGAATGTCGTTCGATCGCAGCGGCAGAACGGCAGCGGAGACGGCGCCCATGCGCTCACGGACTTCGCTCTCGACGCTTTCATCGCCGGACAGCTCCTCGACGATGGTGTGCCGGTTCTCGAGGAGCGATCTGGCGGCGAGACTGCGGCCGCCTTCGACTTTGAGTCCTTCCAGGATTGTGGCCGTGCCGTTTGCGACGCGGTAGCAGACCTGGCCCTGCTCGAGAATGGCCAGCGCGGCGCCCGCCGCGCCGGTAAGCAGGCAACTCTGGTCGACGATGGCCTGTTTCACCAGAAGCGGCTCGCGCCGTGTCGTGCTGATCACGTCATGGGCAACGAGTGCGCGCTGAAGGTTTTTCTGATCCATGGCCCGGATCACCTCCATCCGGTGCACGCGAGATGTGATGAACAACGTGAGAGCGGCTAGCGCGAGCACGTTGGTCATGGCATAGAGGGCCGTGCCGGTTTGCGTTCCGTACCAGCCCATTTCCTGTCCGCGTAGACGAAGCCATCCTGAGGCGATGGTTATGATCATCGCGGACGGAATCAGGATGCGCGCTGCGTGGCCGGCGGCGCTCTGGCTGGCGACGAGCGACATGGGCCACTCGTCTTTCCGCAGACGCGCCCCCGCGAACGCGAGCAGG
>JANMSA010000916.1:0-5684 GCA_031388865.1 Acidobacteriota bacterium
ACTCTTTACAGCGCTCCAGCGCCGCGGCGTCCCCTCGCGCCTCCTGCACTTCCCCGACGAAGGGCACTGGGTGCTCAAGCCGCAGAACTCGAAGCTCTGGCACGAGACGGTCCTGGGCTGGATGGATCAGTGGCTGAAGAAAGCGGAGGGAAACGAGTAAACGCACATAGCGCGCGCCCGCGTCGCTTCTTCCATGAAGGGTCAGCGCAACCCGCGCGTACTGGCGAGGGTCACCGCCGCCTACGCGCCGCCTCCAACGGCAAAAACGCCCCCCGAGCTAATACGGAGTGCGCGTCGTTCCCACAGGTGCACCTGGGGCGGCGACGGTTCCGCCGTCTCCCGGGCCCAGTGCGGGACGGGCGACAGTAGACGTGATGCCGACCGCCTCGGCGTACTTTAGATACGTATCGATCGACGCGATGACCACTCGGGCTTCAACGGTGATCAGGTCGATGCCGACGAGGGAAATGCGGACCCAGGCGTCGATGACGATTCCCTTGTCGAGAATCCGGTCGAGTACGTCGATGAGACTGGTTCCGCCCGGTGCGCGTTCGACAGCCATGCCTACCTGCCTTTGCGCTGGACCGGCTTCCCTTCGGGGAGCTCGCGAGCGCTGAGTTGACGTTCCAGATCTGCGATACGGGTGCGCAGGTCGTCGAACTGCGCAGCCTGCACCGCCTGCGGCTCGCTCGAGTAGAAACGATCCGATCGCCACCAGTTGATTCCGATTGCCTCGGCCTTGTCGATCGAACAGATCACCAGGCGCAACTGGATCGTGAGCAGCTCGACATTCGCCAGCGACACCTTGATGTCGCCCGCGACGACGAGCCCCTTGTCCAGGATCTTGTCGAGGATGTCCACCAGCCCCTGGGGCTGTCTCTGGAGCGGTCCTCGATCCTCCATCGGCACTCAGAACTCCTCTGTCCTACCTGCAGACTTCCTGCGGACTACGCAGGCAGATGTACCACATCACTCCCACATCTTCAAAGGCCCGAGGTTGAGATTCAGGTCGGAGTCGTCGAGGCGGAACGTCCTCTTCAATTCACTCATCTTTTCCTCGAGCTTCATCAGCGCGTTTCCGAGCCGCTCGATCTCTTCGTCGCTCAGGTTTCCGGCGTCCATCCTGCGCAGCGCCTGTTTCTCCAGCAGCCGCCGCACGAGCTCGATGATGGAGAGAACGAGCTTCGCCAGGCCGTTCTCGACGATGTCCGCGTCCGCGGAGATACGCTCCGGCACGACCGACTCGGTGAACGTCAGCGCCTCGCGGAGCTCTCCTTCTTCATTCGTGATCATCATCGGCGAACATCTCCAGCGGCCAGGGACCGGACAAGAGGAACGGGACGTGCGGGGCGGACTGCCGCAGTTCTTCACCGGCGTGCAGCAACGCATCCATGCGATCGCGCGGGATCAGGGCCGTGAGCTCGATCGACTTCTCATCACGATGCAGCCAGCGATGCCGGACCGTCAGCGGGACGATCAAGCGCTCCGCCGCTTCTCGGAATACGGGATCCACGTTCGCAGCCTGCGTCGCCGCGTGAAGGGCCCGCAGATAGGCGCCGCCACCACCCACGAAGTCTTCCCGGTGAGGACGCGGCGACGATGACGATGCGGCGACCTTGAGCGACATCTCCACATTGCCGCGATTCTCGGTCAGCACCCGCTTCCAGTTCGCGTGATGGGCCACTGTCTTCGAGAACGCCTCTTCCGGCGTCGCGAACGTGAAGCCGTAGCGGACGGCGATGAACGTCGCGACATCCAGCAGCCCGGCGCGCGCGCCGGCGACGCGCAGGAGCAGGTCGCGATCGCCCGTCGGCTGCTCATCCGGCACCGCCAGCGCGCTGAGAAACAGCTCCCCGACCGGCACCGCCTCGGCAGGCAGCTCGACGTCATTGCGCACCAGGTGCGCACCGATGGCGACGAACTTCATCGATCGCGCCTCATCGCTTCGACGTCCTGATGATGGCGTCCACGTTTGCGAGCACGACGTTGAGACCGAGGTAGAGCAGGTCCACGTCGCCAATGGAGATCACCGCTTCGCCAGCGATGACCACGCCGCGATCCAGCAGGTGATCGAGAGTCTCCAGGAGCGGAAGTTCTTCGAGGTGGTCAGGCATGGCAGAAACGAAGGATGAACCGTGAACGATGAACGATAACCCCGCGGGTTCCGTTCATTGTTCATCGTTCATCGTTCATCGTTCGTCTTCTCCTTCATCCCTGTCCCGGAAAACGTGTACGGCGGCCATGGCCCGGTCAGTCCCAGCGTCACACCCTCGCGGTCGTAGCGGGCGGTGAGCTCCTCGTGGAGCTCCTGCAGGCGCGCCTCTTCGTCACGCTCGATGAGCACGTTGATCTGAGGGAAGGCTCCGTCGCGGCGTTCGCGCGTCTCCGAGACTGTGTCGCAGCTGAGCCTCTCCAGCACCACGCGCTCGATCTCTGCGACGACGTCGTGCTCTGCGGAGTGCGACGCGCGCTTACGTTCGTCGTCGAGTTTCTTGCGGAGCAGGAAAGCTTTGCCTGGCGCAGCGGTCGCGATCTGCTCGTTCAGGTCGCGCAGGGACTCGACTCGCCCCGCGAGCGCCTCGCTCCATCGCGCGGCGTCAAACTCCACACGCAGCGTCCACTCATGCTTCCCGTCCAGTCGTTCCAGCGCCCCCGACAGCATCTGATGCTGCTCGCGCAGATACTCGCGCAACGCGTCCTCGGAGCTGAAGAGCGTGAACGCGCGCAATGGCACGATCGCCGTGCGCCTCATCAGGTCGCTCACCACCGCCTGATGGCGATATCCGATCGCTCCCAGCCACTCCAGATCGGCGGCGCGACGGTCGATCACTTCCTGGGAAAACTCTTCCCCGGAGACGGTGGTGTAGACGGCGGAAACGCCATCGGCGGTGGCTCTGCCGAAACGCCTGGTCGCATCGACCCCGTCGACGTCCGGCATCGAATCGCCGCGGGTCACCGCGTACACGTACAGAACGTTCACGCCGCTCATGGTAGCGGAAGGAGGGTCGCCAGTTCCGCGAGGCTTGCCGGAGGCGCATCGCGGCGCTCGATGAGAGTCGCGTCTCGAAGCTCGTCCAGGATCAGCAGCTCGTCCGCGCGCAGGGATCGATCGCATGCGCACTCGTTGTCCGGTGTGACGTAATTCGCGATGACATCACCGAGGTGAATCCCGCGGCCGCGCACGTTGTCGATCAGCCGGCGCGTCTCGGCGACGACGACCCGCTCAGGCCGCGTCACGACGATCACTGCGGCGCGATCGGAGCGCAGCGTCGCATCGAGCTCCTTGAGAGAGCGGGAGGCCCTCACGAGCTCTTCGCCAAGCGCACCAGGCGCGAGCACGTCCCGGTAGCGCAGCAGCAGACGCATGAACTCGCGCACCCATTCCCCCGCCGTTCGTGGCAGATCGAGCAGACGCAGGAAGTGGCCGGTGGGAGCGGTATCGACGATGACACCGCCGAGGGACTTGTCTGCGGCGAGATCCGCAAGGCGTGCAATTGCGAAGAGCTCGTCGGCGCCCGGCGGGGCAATCTCCAGGAGCCGCTGCATGGCTTCGGAATCGTGAGCGACCGAAATCCCCCTGGGCGTGAGAGCGTCCATCGCCTGATCGATCTCGCGGCCGAGGGAATCGCGGAAACGACGCCACTTCGCTTTCGTGTCGATGGTCTCGACGCTGAGATTGGACGGAGGCGGCTCCGTCGCAAAGACATCGCGGAGGGAGTGTGCGGGATCCACAGAGATGACCACGTAGCGCAGCCCGGGGTTTCGCGCCGCCAGTTGCAGCGCGATGGAAGACGCGCAGCTGGTCTTGCCGACGCCGCCTTTGCCCGCCAGAAAGGTGATCGGAGCGATGACCAGCGGAGCACCGGCAGCCTGCCGGCCGGCGTGCTGGCTTCCAGCCGGCGCGTGGGTGGCGGGAGCGTGCCGGCGAGCCGTCGATGGACCGGCCGGCGAGCCGCCGGTGCGCTGTTCGCCCGCGCTCCAGCTGCGGAGCTTCTCCGCGGTGTCGAGGGCGACGCAACTTCGCGGAGCATCAACGACACGGCGCGGGGCCAGCGACGTGCGCGCGGCCCCGTCCCGCGCGGCGCGAATCTCATCGAGTGCGCAGTCCGGATCAACAACGGCCCGGTTCAGGATCACGAAGGGCACGTCGATCCCCACCTCTCCGATCAGGCGGATCGTCTGCTCGATCACCAGCGGCTCCGACAGCATCACCGGAACGAACGCCGTGCGTACCGGATCCATCAGCAGGTCCCGTCGCAGTTGCGCTCGATCGTGAAAGTCGTCGATGAACTGGTCAGCCGCGTCCCGCACGTCGCGGCGCGTGAACTGGCGGACCATCGAGCGATGTTTCTCCTGCATGGCGTCGAGGGCGAGTGCCATCTGCCGGAAGTGCTCCGACGAAGACAGCATGCGCAGCGTGTGGCCGGTGGGAGCGGTATCGACCACGACGATCGACTGCGGATGCGCCTCCGCAAGCTCACCGATGTGCATCCACGCCATCAGCTCGTCGATCCCCGGCAGAGAAAGTTCGAGCAGCCGGCGCAGTTCCTCCCGGTCGAGGTAGGTGCCGCGATCGCCGATCTCCAGGAAGGACTCCAGGTGCTGCGCGAGGAACCCGCGATATAGCAGCTCGGCGTCCAGTAGCTCGACGCGGACCTGCGACACCTCGAGATCGCCCAGGTTCGAGGCAGGGTCCGTCGTGAACAGGATCGTCGGGCGTTTCTTCGCGTAGTGCAGCGCGGCGGCGGTGGCGATGGTGGTCTTGCCGACGCCGCCCTTTCCACCGACGAGCACGACGCGCCTCGAAGAGAGGCCGTCGAGCGCCGCGATCATCGGTCGCAAGATCTGCGGCTCATCGGTCGCCGGATCCTCGGCTCATCGGTCGCCGGATCCCCGGCTCATCGGTCGCCGTATCCCGTGTAGATGCTGACGCCATCGTCCTGGTCGCCACGAATCTGCTGCGCAATCTCCTCGCGGCGGGCACGGATGTCGCGCAAGGCCTGGAACACGATTGCTTCTTCGCGCGTGTACTCCGCTTCAGTGATCTCGCCCAGCTCCAGCCACATCTGCAGCTCAATCAGCCGCTCTTTCCACGGCTGATCGTTCATCAGCTCTTCATCGGCCATCTTCTGGATCGTGTTCATGACCCACTTGAAGCCGGCGATCGGGCCGGTGAAGGGGAGGAGCAGGAGGTCGTCGAGTAGGAACGCCATTTCCGAGTCTTCAAGTCTTCGAGTCTTCGAGTCTTCGAGTGGAGTTCTGAGCTCCCAGTAGACTCGAAGACTCGATCACTCGAAGACTATCTCTCCGCCCTCTCCAGCTTGAGCCGGATATTGACGAAATTATACGGAGGCCATGGGCCGGTGACCTCGAGCCGAACGCAACGCCTGTCGACTTGACGCACGTGAAGGGCATTCGCTTCAAGGCCAAGGGCGACGGCAAGCCCTACAAGGTCGCCATCACGCGCAAAGCCGTCACCGACTACGGCACCTTCAGCTACACGTTCTCGCCCGGCAAAGAGTGGAAGCAGTACTCGGTGCCGCTCAGCAAGCTGGAGCAGCCGGATTGGGCCAAAGCCGTGGAGCCGGGCTGGGCTGACGCCACCTCGCTGGAGTTCCAGCCGACGATTGGCGAAGCTGCCTTCGACCTGTGGGTCGACGACGTCGAGTTCGTGTTCGAAAACG
>JANMSA010000917.1:0-1952 GCA_031388865.1 Acidobacteriota bacterium
CCAGCCTGCTGCCAGGCGCGAAGGAAGACGTCGTGCACGACGTCGTGCGCGGTGTCGGCGTTCTTCAGAATGGCCAGGGCCGTCGTGAAGACCGTGTGCGAGTAGGCCGAATAGAGATCGCTAAACGAATCGCGCTTGCCGAGCGCCTTCGTTTCGCTCTCGACGACACTGGTCTCCAAAAACCGATCTGATCGAGATGTCATGAATACCAGGCGCGGCATAGCGACAGCAATCGGCATGCCGCAATTCTGGACGACACAGCAGGCCACGAACATCTGAGTTCGACCCTGAACCGTATAGTCTGTGAAATTCAAATTGCATGTCGATGTCCGAAAGGCATACACGTTGGCGCGCTGTCGTTCCGTCACCCGTCAGGCGCAGCAGGTTGGGGCCGACGTGCTCAAACCGTCGTTCGGGAAAACACCGGGAGCTCGATGACGAACGTCGAACCGAGTCCTCGACCTTCGCTCGACACCCGGACGACGCCTTGATGACCTTCGACGATGCGCCGGACGATCGAGAGCCCGAGGCCCAGCCCGATCATCGATGGTTGCTGCGTCGCGGCCTCCTGACTGAACGGCTCGAACGCCTTCCCGAGAAATGCCGGATCGATGCCCGACCCCGTGTCGTTGAATTCGATCCGCACCTGATCGCTGTGGGCGCTGCACAGGATCGTGATCGCGCCTCCAGGCGGGGTAAATTTGATGGCGTTGAACAAAATGTTCGAGAAGGCGCGGTGCAGTTGATCGAAGTCAGACAGCACGCACGCCGACGCCGAGATTTCTGAGTGAAGAGAGATCTGCTTGGAGCTGGCGACCGCGCGCACGCACTCGATGGCGTCAACCAGGATGTCCTCGATCGCATTGGCGACGAGATTGAAGGAGGTCCGCTTGGAGCGAAAGCGCGCGACCTCCAGAAGCCGTTCAACCAGGTGATATTGCCGATCGGTGTTCCGCACGATCGCCTCGACGGCCTGGGCAGACTCATCCGGCTCGAGGTTTCCGAGTTGCAGATATTGCGCCCATCCCCGGACCGCGTAGAGCGGGGCGCCGAGCTCATGAGCGGCGACCATCAACGCGTAGTCGCGCTTCCGGTTTTCCTTTTCAATGTCGAGACGGGTCAGCCGTTCGTGTTCCAGCAGATCCTCGCGCTCGCCACACGCCGTGACGAAGCCGGTGACGTCTCGTGCAATCGACAGCAGGCCCTCGACGCGACCGTCGTGATCGGTGAGGGGCGTGACGACGACATCCCACCACGTCGTCGGACGCCGATCCGATGCGGACGGCGCGGTAAACCGTCCGCCCTCCTGGGTCGAGGCTGATGACAACGCCGCGTGAGCTGCCCCGCGATAGGGCTCTGGCCAGAGTTGAAGCCACGGGGAGCCGACGAGAGATGCGGAGTCGCACGATCCCTGGAGGCGTTGCCTGGTTTCGTTCATCCAGAGAATGACGCCGTTCGAATCGATCAGTTCGACGCAGTCGACGCTCGTGCGCAAGGCCAGGTGAGTGAACGCCATCACACAGGCGGCAGCGCTTGAGGGCGAATGTTCAGACGCTCCCATACGTAGCGTTCGACGGCGGCGCGACAGGCGTGAAGTCCTGCAAACACCGCCGGAGTCGTGGTCGTCGTGCACACATCGTAGTGGCAGAGCGTCCCGAGCTCGTCTCCCTCGGGCGTCCGCAGCAGCACGGCGCAATAGGACAGGACTTTCTCGCGTGCGGCGTGCCCGTTCAGGCGAGGGTCATCCAGCGCATTCTGAATGTGGCATTCCTTGCCGTCTCCGGCGGTCATCATGCAATAGGAGTCGAACCAGGGAACATCCTGGCCGACGCGGAGCCCGGGATTATCGCGGTCCGCGAGGACCAGGCTTTTGACGAGGCCGGGCTGGAAATAGTACACGCCGGTGAACCGGTAACTCGTCGTGCGGTTCAAGACGTTCTAGGCGGCATACA
>JANMSA010001135.1:0-2121 GCA_031388865.1 Acidobacteriota bacterium
CGTGGCCGCTGGAGGCGGCCCGTAGGGTAGCCGGTGGTGTGAGCGAAGCGAGCGACCACCGGTCCGCACCCCCGTGATGATCTCGACCCCGGCAGGGGTCGCGGAGGATCTGGCGATGCGTCTCCGAGTGCGGGCCGGTACGCGACCCCTGCCGGGGTCGATCACCATTACCCGCTGCAATCCGGTGGTCGCTCGCTCTGCTCGCACCACCGGCTACCGTACGCGCCGCCTCCAGCGGCGGTTTTCTGCCGCGCGGACTCCCAGGGCGGCGCGCCTCTCAGGCCGATGTTTTCGGTGCTCAGCGTCAGTTGACGGGGGCTTTCGCCCGGGCCACTCTCTTCCCAGACAACTGGCAACTGCCCCGCGACCCAAAACCGAGCAGCCCAACAGCAACCAGCTCTTCCGCTCCAGACATCCGCGGTAGACTTTGCGCCTCACATTTCACGAACTGCTTCGCTCCAGCCGCTGGAGGAGGACTGTGCCCGCGATCGATCTGACCCTGTACGAGCCAAACGCCGCCCCGCGGAAGCTCCGACTCAACGCCGACACGATCACGATGGGGCGGACCGGGCCGTCGACGATCCAGATCAATGACCGCTATCTGTCCAGGCATCACGCCGAGATGAGGTTTCACGGAGGCGGGTGGACTCTCCATGACGCCGGAAGTGTGAATGGAACGTTCCTGAACGGTACGCGGGTCGAGAGCGCAGCCCACCTGAAGGATGGCGACCGCATCCGGCTTGGCGACACGGAAGTGGTGATGGGGCAGAGGGAGGAGATGTCTGCAGTCGTCCCGGGGCGCGAGAACTCGGTCGCGCTTTTCTCGTTTCCGGCGATGAGCGTCGTGGAGCGCCCTGGGTCGCATGGAGCACACGGTCGCGACACGCTCGTTCAGCGGCTGGCCATGGAACTGATCGAAGACCGTCCGATGGCGGAGTTGTTCGAGATCATTGCCGATCGGATCATGGATGTTCTGACGCCCTCCCGGGTCGCTCTGGCACTCCTGAAGGAGGGCGGGGGATACGCCCTCGATGTGGTCAAGCTCCGGCGCAGCGACAACACCGAATCGACGGAGCTGACGATCAGCACGACCTTACTGCACGAAGTCATCAACGACCGGAAGGTGCTTTCCTTCGAAGGTGCCGAGCAGAATCAGAAACTGGCGAGGGCGGAGTCGATCATGGGGCAGAGCATCCGCTCCGCGGTCTGCGCGCCTCTGCTCGGCGCGAACACCGTTCTCGGAGTTCTGTACATCGATTATCGCGTTTCCCTTCGGGTGATCACCGAGGCCGACCTGAAGCTGGTCGCGCAGGTGGCGCGCATTGCGGCGATGAAACTGGAGTCGACGCGACTGCGCGAGTCTGCGCTGGAGCAGGAACGGATGGAAGGGAGCCTGCGTCTGGCGCGAGAGATCCAGATGAGGATGATCCCACGCGACATCCCACGGTTCTCCTCTGACGCCCTGTTCGACATGGGCGCTGCCATTCACCCGGCGAAACACGTCGGCGGCGATTTCTACGACTTTCATCTGGCAGGGACCGATCTCTACTTCTGCATTGCCGATGTCGCCGGTAAAGGAGTGCCTGCCGCACTGATGATGGCCGTGACGCGGACGCTGTTCCGTTCCCTGATCATGACCGGAGCTTCCCCGGGAGACATCGTCTCTGCGGTCAATCGGCAGCTCTGCAGCGAGGCCGACCCTTCCATGTTCGTGACCGCCTTCTGCGCGGTCTTCGACCTGACGACGGGGGGGCTTCGTTTCGCCAACGCCGGCCACAATCGCCCGTTGCTGATCGGAGTGGATGGTGCGGTGAGTGAATTGACCGTCCGTTCGGGGCTTGCGCTGGGCGCCATGGCGAAATTCACATACGTCGAAGAGCAGGTCACGCTCCAGCGGGGGGAGATGATCTACCTCTACACCGATGGCATCTCGGAAGCAACGAATCCGGACGATGAGATGTTCTCCGAGGATCGTCTCAAAGGGCTTCTTCACGAACAGTCACGTGAGGACGCGCATCACATCGCCGCCGCGACGGTGGCGGCCGTGGAGAACTTCGCACGCGGAGCGCCGCAGTCGGACGATCTGACCATTCTGTGCATCCGCTTCGCCGGCGCGTCCAG
>JANMSA010000938.1:0-2792 GCA_031388865.1 Acidobacteriota bacterium
TCACGTTTCCGCTGGCGATGAGCGTTTGCACATTGGCCAGTCCCATCGATTCGAAAAGCTGGCGAAGATGATCCATCTTCACGTCATGGCCACCGACGTTGATGGCGCGGAGAAATGCGACGTAACGCTGCATCGACTAGCGGGTTCCCGGCAGCCGCCAGCCCAGACGAATGTAATAAGCAGCACCGTTGAAGCCCATCTGCACGTTTTCCCAGAGCGCGCCGTTCTCCGTTTCGTTCGGGTCTTGCGCTGTGGGGATCGCGTCGAAGATGTTCATTCCGCCGACCGTGAACGTCAGATTGCGGGGGAGCTCCAGTCCGAAGTGCACGTCCGTGGTGACGCGGGCGTCGTAGTGCTGCGGTGGCGCCGTTGGGTCGTCGAGGTGCGTCCAGGTGCCGGATTCCAGCTCGCCGAAGTAGTTCAGGCGGGCGCCGGCGTTCCAGCGGCTCATGCGGTAGTCGCCGCTGAGCATTCCTTTCGTCTTCGGGGCAGAGCCTTCCACGAAGAGGCGTTCGCGGGTGCTGAAGTAGACCTCTTCTTTTCCTGCGAGCGCGGGGGCCGTGTTGATGCCGACCACTTTGCTTTCGTTCAGGTTCAGTGCGACCAGAGTCGTGAAGGCGCCGGAGCCGAGATTGCGCGAGTCCGTGAGGCTGAGGTCGAGGCCGCGGGTTTGCGTGTCGATCGCGTTCGTGAAGAAGCGCGCCTCGCTGAGATTCTGCGCGGCGATGAGGTCGCCGATGTCGGCGTCTCCGTCGGTGAAGCCGCCGGTGAGCACGATGCGGTCGTCAATGTCTATCTGGTAGAGGTCTGCAGTAAACGCCGTGTTCTGGCGCGCGTTCCAGGTCAGTCCGACAGAAAAGTTCTTCGACTTCTCTTCCGTGAGTGAGGGGATGCCGACCAGTCGTGCGAGCTCGCTGTCGTTGCGGGCGAGCTTCACGTCCGCGGCTTCGCCGGCGATGAAGTCTGTGAACGTGCTGCTGAAGTAGCGCTGGTGGAGGGAGGGTGCGCGGAAGCCGGTGCTGGCGGAGCCGCGTAGATTCAGCGCCGGCGTGGAGGCGAAGGAGAACGACACCTTGCCGTTCACCGTATTGCCGAAGTCGTCGTAGTCCTCGCCGCGGATGGCCGTCGTGAAGAGCAGTTTGGGCGACGTGCGGAACTCCAGGTCCACGTAGACCGCCTTGCTGTTGCGGCTTGCGTCCACTTCGTCGACCGGCTGGAAACCGGGGAACCCCTGCGAGCCTGCGTTGCCGCCGCCGGGTCCGTCAAAGTCCGCGTACGACCCGGCTTCGCCTGCGAAGATCTGGTAGGACTCGCGCCGGTACTCCAGGCCGCCGGCGACGCTCACGCCTTGTAGCCAGCCTTTGTAAAAGCGGGAGACGTCGAAGTTCGTCGTGTTCTGGGTGAACTCGAAGCCGCCGGCGTCGAACTGCGTGGGGGACTTGCCGCCGTGCGTCGTTGCGAACGACGCGTTGAGCGTGTTGCTGATCCCGTACTCCATGCGGTTCGAGCCGTACGTCGTGCTGAGGTCTGCCGACCAGTTGCCGAGCAGCGTGCGGTAGCCAAAGGCGGCGGAGAGGTCGCGGATGGAGGAGCCGATGTCCGGCACGAAGCCGCCCGGGTACATCTGCGCCGAGTTGCGCGAGGGGATGTCGTCCGATCCGACGCCGTCGCGGTACCAGGCGCCGGCGCTGCCGTCGCGATCGTTGTAGCCGCCGTGTCCATAGAAAGCAGACGTCGCGCTCTCGCCCATCGGAACATCGAGGTTATAGAAGAAGGTCAGGTTGTCCGTGGCCGAGTCGCCGATCTGACGCGGCTCGCCCGGAGTGGCGCGATTCGTCCGGTCGCGGTTCAGCATTTCCGCCGTGAGGTTGAGAGTGCCGCGTGCGACCGGGATGCCGTAATGCACCGCCAGCTGCTCGTTCTGCCCATCGCCCGCCGTGAACGCGCCTGCGGCGAGCATGACCTCCATCCGTGCTCCCTTCTTCAGCACGATGTTGATCACACCCGCGATCGCATCCGACCCGTACTGCGCCGCCGCACCATCGCGCAGGATCTCGATGCGCTCAATCGCGCTCACAGGGATCGAGTTCAGATCCGTTCCCACATTGCCTCGCCCACGCGTCCCGAAGATGTACACCAGCGACGAGGTATGCCGCCGCTTCCCGTTCACCAAAACCAGCACCTGATCCGGCCCGAGCCCGCGCAGCGTGGCAGCGTCGATGTGATCGCTCCCATCCGACCCCGACTGCCGATTGGAGTTGAAGGAAGGCGCCACGAACTGCAGCAGCTGCCCGAGATCCAACTGCCCCGATTCATCCGCAATCTCGGAGACGGGCACGACGTCGACGGGCACAGGCGTGTCGGTGCGCGACCGCTCCGGACTGCGACTGCCCACCTCGATCTCCATGGTGTGCGGGACAGGCACCTCCTCCGGCACAGGAGGATCCTGCGCAAGGAGAGAGGTAGCCAGAAGAAGGATTGCCAGTGCGCTGAGGGTCTTCATGTTGATGCCTCCGAGTGGATGTGCGAATCATGGCTGAGACAGCTTGGCGATGCAACCGCTCAGCTCGGAGGGGGACCGACCGGGGGCCTCCTGCGGCCCGGCCCTCTATTGATGAGAACCGACGAGGGGCCTCCGGCGGGCCGGCGCGGCCGGCAGCGCTTAGTGAGGAAACTTTGCGCGCGATCACGTGCCCCGCGACCGCGTGTGTTGACGGGCTCGGCCAACAAGCGCTGCCGGCCGGGCCGACCCGCCGGAGGCCCCCGGTCGGTTCTCATCCACAGAGGGCCGG
>JANMSA010000960.1:0-2563 GCA_031388865.1 Acidobacteriota bacterium
CGCGCAGGAGCGCGGGCAGCACATCTACCTCCGCGGCACCTCCGCCTCGCACCCCCCCATCACAGCCACCCTAGGCGACGGCGGAGTCCAGTTCGCCGCGGCCATCCTGCCGTGCGCGAACTGCCACGGCGACGACGGCCGCGGCCGGGTGGAGGCCAACGTGCGCGCGGCGGACATCACGCCCCCTGCGCTGAGCCGTGCAGCAACCGTCAACGGACGCGCGCGCGCTCCCTACAACCCGTCGAGGTTGAAGCGCGCCATCGCGACGGGGATCGACTCAGGACGCAATCCTCTGAGCTCTGCCATGCCGCGCTACATGATGACTCTCACTGACGCCTCCGATCTGCTGGACTATCTCGCCATCCTCGGCGATCAGCCGCAGCCAGGCGTCACCGCCGACACAATCCGGATCGGCTTGACTGGTGACGAGACCCTGGCCGCGCCCGCGGAGCTCATCTACGGCCGGCGCATCATCCTGGTGCGCGACGGATCGGAGGACGTGCTGCTCCGCATCGACACGAGCACAAACTCCTTGAGCAGGAACAGCGGCGTTCCGACCATCCGCGCCCAGAGCCTCACCGCCAGCACCGAGGAGCAAGCCGCAGCGCTGCGCGACTACGCGCGGCGCATCGGCGCCGAACCGCTACTGGCCACCGACTGCCAGCTGCCGGAAACGACGTCGCTCGTACTCATGACAGCGGACCTCGCCTCCACCTGCGACATCGGAGCGTTTCCCGTATCGCTGGACCGCCGCATCATCGTCGCCGCTGCACGCCCACCCGCCGCCGCAATCCTCGCTCGCGTCGTGCAGATCCTCGCAACCCTCGGCCGTGAAGTGACGCGCGCCTCCTTCGAGGAAGCGCTCGCGCGGCAACGTCACGCGGTGTGGCTCACGACACTCGACCTGAAGAGCCAGCGGCTGCTGGCGGAGCCGGGGTGGTGAGCGGGCAAGGAATCGCGGAGTCTGCGGCGTGAAGACCGGGCAGGGCGCAGCGCCGGCGAACCGCTCACGCATGTTCTCGCAACGGACGCGGAACGCCGGCCGCCAGTGTGCTTCCTCCGTCCACAACCTGCGGTCGGCGGCGTACACTCGTGACCTCCGATGAACCCGCTTGGCACTTTTCCCCGATCGCGTGGCTGGAAGCGTTCGCGGCGGGACAATACATTCTCTCGGTCGGACGCCCGACAGAACTCGGACTAGCCTGACTCCGCACCGCCTTTCTATGGTCTTTCACTCTCAGAACGCCAATGTCTCGGCGGTAGCCGCCCTGTGCCACAGGAACGCATAGACGCGTGCCCGAGATCTCTGTGATGTCGTCCTCCTCGAAGGGCGGTCGCGGCAACGTTCCGTACAGCTCATCGAGGATTGAGGTCTGCACTTCCGCCTGGGTCGCAGCGTTCTCGGTCCACCGGGGCATCGGCTGCAACAACTCGCGCAAGGTCGCCAGCAGGTGTTTGCTGGCTTGCTTTACTCGTTCCCGTTCCGTGGCGTTCAGGCTGTCGCGCCGCATGAGATCGAAGAGCGCCAGCTCGGTGTCCCCCAGACCTTCGCGCGCGGCGCGCTGCTGCTCCTCATCGAGCGAATTGACGAGCGCCACCAGTGCGGCAAACGTTGCCTCGACCGTCACCCGATCCTTCTCGCGGTTGTAGTCGGCGACGATCTCCTGATACCGGCGGTAGTAATCCATCCGCAACGGGTTCGCCGCGACCATGGCGGCGAGCTTCTTCTCCACGAGGTCGCGGATGTCCTGCAGCAATGCGTGCTTGCGCCGGACCTTGTTCCCGAACTCCTCTCGCAACCTGTCGAAGTCGATCTTACTCAAGTCGACCGTGAGGCCCTCGGCGTGGTCGTCACCGACGTCGTGCGCTCGAACGTGACGCTCGGCGTAGCTCCATGCGGCAGGCTCCATGAGCAGGGCCTTCATGCGAATGAACACCTGCCGGACGATGATCTCGAAGCGGCGCTTGGTCTCGTCGCTCGTGTAGCAGACGTCGACGGCGTCGCGCAGCGCTTCGATGCGAGTGAATCCTGTCGCGCCGGTGAGCCGGGCAACGTCGAAACCGATCTTGCCCAGATGACCTTCGCCAGCTTCGATCGCTTCGATCAGCGCGGCAACCAGTTCCTTGAGGATGGGTGTGCCCGTGAAGCCGATGAACGACGCGTTGGGCAGCGCCTGGCGCATGTTCCGCGCAAACTTGCCCATCTGCGTGCGGTGTGCCTCATCGGAGATGACGATGATGTCGTCCCGCTCGCTGTACGGCTCCTTGACCGGCTGATTGAACTTGTGAATCAGGCTGAACACGTACCGGTGGTTGCCAAGCAGCAGCTCTTTGAGCTGCTTCCCGGACCCGGCGCGAGGCGTCTTCTCATCCGTGATGCCGCACCCGATGAAAGTTCGCCAAATCTGATCGTCGAGGTCCTCGCGGTCCGTCATGATCAGGAACGTGAAGTTGCCGGGGACGGCGCGCCGAACCTTCTCTGCAAAGAAGGCCATCGAGTACGACTTGCCGCTGCCCTGCGTATGCCAGAACACCCCCAGACGTCCCAAGTCGGCATGAGCGC
>JANMSA010000966.1:0-1628 GCA_031388865.1 Acidobacteriota bacterium
GGTCAGGGGTGCCGGGACGCGATGTGACTCTTTTCGAACTGCCGGCCGAGGGGGGCAGCGTTCGATTCGCGACGCCGATCTGCTTCGAAGTCACCAGTAGCCGGTTGTGGCGGCAGGCGGCGCAGAAGGGGGCCGATTTCCTGGTGAACATGACGAGTGAAGGAGTGCTGGGACGTCCTACTTACACGCACCTGCTGGCTCTGAGCACGTTTCGGGCGGTCGAGAATCGGATGAGCGTCGTCCGAGCCGCGAACAACGGGATGTCGGCTTTCGTTGATCCCAACGGACGCCTCCAACAACTACTCCACGGCGTTCGAGAAGGCGTTTTCAACGGAGAGCGCGGAACCATGATCGATCGGGTCGTTGTCGACTCGCGGCGGGGAACGACGTTCTACTCACGTGCAGGTGATGTTTTCACTCTGGCCTGCGCGGTGTTCGTCGTGATCATCGCCAGCCGCCCGATTCTTGGTCGAGCGATCTCCCCACGCAAGCTGGCGGAACAGAAAACGGTGTAAGGATGACAGCCAGCAGCATAAAATCGAATCGGCTCGAACGGGTCAATCTCGCCCTCGAAAAGCTCGCCTTGTCGGCAGCCGGCGGAATCCTGCTGGCGCTGCCGTTCGCGTTCCCCGTTCTGGCCCCTCTTCACTTCGTCGCGCTGCTGCCTTGGATCGTGCTCTTCGTCCACCCGAGGTATCGGGCCCACGCCGCCTACGTGTTGCCGGGCGCCTACATCTATCTGGTGCTGAGCCTGCGCCCGATGTCGCGGCTGCACCCGGTGATTCCTCTGTTCCTCCCGATCTTTTTTTTCGCGATCTACGCGCTTTTCCCCATTCTTCTCAAGAGACTCACATGGCCGGGCAGACCCCTGTTGTCACTGATGGTGCCACTGGCATGGGTGCTGACCGAGGCGGCCCGTTCCTACGCGTGGTGGAAGCAGTTGCCGCTCTGCCAGCTCGGAACCTCGCAGTTCCGCTGGACGGAGCTGATTCAGGTCGCCGATTTCGCGGGCGTGTATGGCGTTTCGTTTCTGCTAGCGGCCGCCAACGGCCTCCTCGGGGATCTTCTGCTGGCGGCGCAATGGCGCCGGCGGCTCACATCCGTCGCACTGGTCCTGGCACTGTTTGCAGGGGCACTCATCTATGGAGCAGTCCGAGTCCGTGGTCAAACCCTTCGGCGGGGACCGCGACTCGCCCTCATCCAACCCAATGAGCGCCATGCCTTCTACCGCGGAGACAACCAGGGACTGTTGCCGCGGACCATCGCGTACACGCGCGAGCAGGTGCCCGCGGGGGCCGTGGATCTGATCGTCTGGCCCGAGAATGCCGTGGATGACGTGCTCAACGTGAAACCTGAGTACATCGCACAGCTCGGCGCGCTGGCCCGTGAGAAACGGAGTCACCTCCTGGTCGGGGCATTCACCAAGGTCACAGGCGGCCTCTACACCTCCGCCTATCTGTTTAGTCCCGACGGGGTCATTTCGGATCGAGCCGACAAGGTTCACATGATCTTCTGGTCCGAGTACATGCCATACAACCGGCAACTTGAATCAGCTCCGTCCAGCGGAACTGCGAGGTTCCGAGCTGGCAGAGCGGCAACTGCTTCCACCACGCGTAGGAACGGGCCGC
>JANMSA010001006.1:0-3447 GCA_031388865.1 Acidobacteriota bacterium
CTCGGTGGTGTCGCGCCACACCGGACTGGTGGCACGCCTGGTCAACCGCACCATCGACACGCGTAAGCAGCATTCGCATGGCGGTGCGGTGCGCACGGTGGACAACGAGACCTTCACCTACGACATCCAGACCCTGGCGGGCGCGAGCGGCTCGCCGGTGTACTGGATCGAAGCCGGCAGCACCCCGCGTGCGCACCTGGTGGGCGTGCATGTGTCGGGCGCCGACGACGTGACCAACAACGGCTGCCGCCTGACCGACGCCAAGATCGGCTGGATTCGCGCCCGCGCCGCTGAGTGGGGCCAGTCCAATGCAATGGGCTATGACGACAGCGAGACCGACCAGGCGCCAGCGACTGCGGTCGCCCTGGCCGCGGGTGAAGCCTTCTCGGTGCACTGGAGCGACGTGCCGCTTTACGCCCAAACCAGCACCGCCTCATGCTGGGCTGCTGCGGCGGCCATGGTCGTCAGCTGGCGCGATCAGGTGTCGATCTCCGACCAGAGCATCGCCCAGCATGTGCCGGTATTCAACGCCTATCGGCGCGGCCTGTTCCCGTCCGAGCGGCGACCCCTGGCGGACGCCTGGAACCTGGTTCCCGAGCCGCCCGCGTCGTACACCATCAATGCGTGGTGCCAGATGCTGAGTGACAGCGGCCCGATCTACATCGACATGAACTGGTCGCCCGACAAGGGTGGCCATGCACGCGTGCTGAAACTCGATTGAACCAGCCAGCATACGTCCCGTTGAGCCACTGCATGCCACGCGAGAGGTTCGGCTGCGGCGTCTGGATGACGAGGTGGAAGTGGTTGGTCATCAATACGTAAGCCGTGACCGACCAGCCGAAGCGAGCGGCGGTTTCGCCGAGGAGGCGCAGGAACGTCCTTCGATCGCGATCCGTGCGAAAAATGGGACGGCGCTCGTTGCCGCGGGAAGTAACGTGGTACAGCGCGTTCTCGAACTCGATGCGAAGTGCTCTTGCCATGACGCGACCGAGGATCCCTCGGCCGAGCATCAGCGGACGAGAAAGCCGCACATGGTAGAAAATGACTGCGCGAAACTCCTCGGATGGGAAAGTCGAGGCGGCGAGCAGCTACGACTGGTAGATCATAGGCGGTGATTTCGATGAACGAAGGTGTGACCCCATCGGAAAAAACAGGCGTCAACCGCCTGCTTTCACCAGCGAGAACGGGTCGACGCGCGCTCCCTGCATCCGGATTGCCCAATGCAGGTGTGGACCGGTGACCCGGCCGGTCGCGCCGGCGAGGCCGACGATCTGGTTGCTCTTCACGACCACGCCCCGCTTCACATCCACTCGTGAGAGGTGCGCATAGAGTGAATAGATCCCCAACCCATGGTCCACAATCACCGTGTTGCCGGTGAAAAAAAGGCTTTTCGCGAGCACCACGCGACCTCGGTTCGTCGCATGAACAGGCGTGCCGGTGGCCGCGCGCAGATCGGCGCCGGAGTGCGGCGCGCGTGCCTGGCCGTTGAAGACACGACGTTCTCCGAAGTTTCTGCCGCTGCCTCCCGGAATCGGAACGATGAAAACCTCATCGGGAACGATGTCGGTCGTGATCCGCCGGTAAATCGCTCCGACCTCCCTCGACTCGCGACCGGCGCGATTCAGGTTGGTCTTGCTCAACTGGGTGAACCGTGGCTCGACTTTCAACCGGGTCACGGGAAACTTTTTGGCGGCGACTTTGATCGCGATCTCGCGTCTTTCGACGGAGCCGTCGTCCATCGTCAGTAAAGCCTCAGCCGCGTGCGTGCCCGGTTTCGCATCGAGATCAATCCCCAGAAGGGTGGTCCAGACCTCATCGACGCGAAACGCAGGCACTCTCTTCTCTTTCCACATCACCTGCACCGACTTCGTGCGCGGCTCATTCGGGACCTTCAGCTGTACTGCGCTCCCCTGAGCTGCCGTGTAAAGAGTCGCTGCCACCAGGAAACTGATCATCGCCAACGCCACCTCCGTGAACGCATCTTACCCATTGGGTCCACTGGTGCCCGTTCGCAATCAAGCACCGACGACCTTCCCTTTCTCGAAAGGATGCCCTCGGAATCGCGGTTGACACTCTTCGTGTCGGTCGAGAGGTCAGTGCTGAGGACTCCAGGAGACGCCATGAACCTGCTGCCGCATCGATGGACCCTACGAGATCTTTTTACGAGCCACGATCGGGGTGAGCCGGCACACGTCCACGTTGACCGTGAGAGGATGACCGCGAGACTCTGGCTCTCGCCATTGCGAGTCGCATTCAGCCTTGGCTTCTCGCGACATGAGCTTCGTAGAATCGAGAGGGTCGCAAGCGAGAACGAGCAGAAATGTCTGAAGGCATGGAATGATTACTCGGAACCTAGAGTGGGTGAGCGAATCACAGCCGTCAGCATCTCGGACGACTCGCTGACGATCGATCTGCTCGACGGCCGCTCGCTCACGGTGCCACTCGCCTGGTATCCCCGTCTGCTGCATGCTACCGAGGCTCATCGAAGCTACTTCCGAATCATAGGAGGCGGCTTCATCATCCACTGGCCGGACGTTGATGAGCATCTATCGTCGCAGGGGCTGCTCGCCGGTGCGCCCGCCTGGGGCGCGCACGCAGCTCGGGGCGCCGGCTGACTCCGCCGTTCCCTTGAGGCGGTCTCCATCTCCTTGTCGACAATTCGCGAGTGACGTTCGTGCTGCGTTTGAGAGCCTCTACAATAGACCCATGCCTGTCATCACCTGTCCCGACTGCAGCCGCGACGTTTCCACGATGGCCTCGGCCTGCCCGCACTGCGGGCGTCCGTCGCCAGCGTCGACCTTGCCGGTGGGAGGACCCGCCGCCGCCCCTCCGCGCGAAAAGACGCTTTGGACGGGAACGCCCTCGGCAACCCTGCTGGCCGGCTACATCGCCGGGATCGTCCTCACGGTGGTGCTCGTTCCTCTGGCAGCGCACTTCTTCTCCGCCACGATGCCCGATGAAGTGCGCGCGCAAGGAATCAGGAACGTGGGCTGGGCCATCGCTGCCATCCTCACGACGGTGCAGCTCATCGCGCTGATCGTGGCCTGGATGCGGTTGCGCAGCACGACGTATACGATCACGAATCAGCGCGTGCTGGTCGAGCAGGGCATCTTCTCGAAAACGGTAGGCGAGATCGACTTCCGCTATGTCGACGACTCGTCCTTCACTCAGACCTTCGTCGAGCGCCTCCTCGGCATCGGCACGGTCACCATGCTCTCCTCGGATAAGACCACTCCGCAATTCGCGCTCCGATCGATCAAGGATCCGCGCGGCGTGCGGGAGATGATTCGCGCCGAGGCGTACCAGAACAGTCAGCGGCAGATCTTCACGCGTTCGACGTAGAAGAAGACGACGTGGGGGCCTCCGGCGGGCCGGCGCTGAGGTGGGGAAGCTTACGTTCGTACCATGTGCCCCGCGCCCGCTCTTGTTGACGGGCTAGGAGTCTGC
>JANMSA010001012.1:0-3050 GCA_031388865.1 Acidobacteriota bacterium
CCGCCCGGTGCTACCGGCCCGGACATTCTGCCATTCGTACATGCTTCAAACACCTCTTCCCTGGGCCCACAGCCCTCGGCCCTCGGTTTCTGTGGTACCGTTTCGCCGCTTTTTCGAAGGGGAGATCCGCAAAGAAATGCCTGAGCTGGGAAAGAAATACACCTGCTATAGCTGTCACACGAAGTTCTACGACCTGAGCAAGCCTGTTCCTCTCTGTCCGAAGTGCGGAGCGGACCAGCGGGACGCCGATGAAGCGCCCGCGTACACCGCCCCGCGCGGACGTGCTGCACGCGTCGTCGAGGAACCGGTGGAAGAAGAAGAGTTCACGCCGGCCGCGACTCCTGAAGCCACCGATGAGGAGGGCGAAGAGGCCTTCGTCGCCGTGGACGAGGATCGCGAAGAAGAAGTCGAAGAAGAAGAGTACTAGCGGGGTGCGTTGATGAAAAACATCGGTCTCCTTGGTTGTGTCGGAGCGCTGATTCTCGCGCTCATCATCGGCGGCGCGTTTTTCGTCAGCGTGCGGAACAATCTCGTCGGCCTGGAAGAGCAGGTCGACCAGCAGTGGGCGCAGGTCGAAAGCCAATACCAGCGGCGAGCGGACCTCATCACGAATCTCGTCCGCACCGTCCAGGGCGCCGCGAACTTCGAGAAGTCGACGCTGGAAGCGGTGGTCAATGCGCGTGCGCGCGTCGGGCAGGTGGCGCCATCCGGCGGACCTCCCGGCGCGGGTGCGAGCATCACCAGCAACGAAGCACAGATGCAGCAGTTTGCCGAGGCTCAGCAGGGGCTGAGCAGTGCGCTGTCGCGTCTTCTCGTGGTGGTGGAGCGTTATCCGGATCTGAAGTCGAATCAGAATTTCCTGGAGCTGCAGTCGCAGCTGGAAGGAACGGAGAATCGCATCGCAGTCGAGCGCGGACGCTACAACCAGTCCGCGCAGCAGTTCAACACCGCCATCCGCCGCTTTCCCGCGAGCCGCGTGGCCAGCATGAGCGGCTTCAAGAAGAAGGCTTACTTCAGCGCTACCCCAGGGAGCGAGAAGGCACCGGAAGTGAATTTCGACTTCGGGAACACCGCAACCTCCAAGCGTTGACTCGCTGGAAGGATGAAGGATGAAGGCTGAAGGATGAACCGCCGCTGCGCAGTCCTCCTTCAAGCCTCATCCAGCATCCTTTCTCTTCTCCTTTTCTTCGGTGCGGTCCCTGTCGCCGCGCTGGACGTTCCTGCGCCTCCATCGCAATGGGTCACGGACGCGGCAAACGTGCTCGGAGGGACCGAGGAGGATCTGCTCAACCGCAAGCTGCAGACGTTCGAGCAGGAGAGCGGCGCACAATTCATCGTCTACACGATTCCTTCGCTGGAGGGTGAGGCGGTCGAGGACTTCACCATTCGTTCCGTGGAGCGGTGGAAGGTCGGCCAGAAGAAGTACGACAACGGCCTGGTCCTGTTCGTCTTCGTTGCAGAGAAGAAGGTCCGTCTCGAGGTCGGATACGGTCTGGAGGGAACCGTAACGGACGCGTTCTCTTCACGAGTGATCCGGGAGCAGATCGCACCGCGCTTTCAGCAGAACGACTACGCGGGGGGGCTGACCGCCGCCGCGGACGCACTGATCGCAAAGATCAAGACGGGCGAGGAGCCGGTGGCGCCGCTGCAGCCTCGCGGTGCACCGCAGCTTGCGAACGGCGAGATCGGCATCGTCCCGGTACTGATCATCCTTTTCGTCGTCTTCTTCGTCATTCTGCCGATGTTTTCCCGGCGGCGTAGTGGATGCGGTGGTTGCGTCCTCCCGTTCATCTTTCCTGGCGGTGGCATCACGCTGGGGGGAGGAGGATTCGGCGGCGGCGGCGGGTTCGGTGGCGGTGGCGGATTCTCGGGCGGCGGCGGTGGATTCGGCGGCGGCGGGGCCACAGGAGGCTGGTGATGCGGCAGAAGGATTTTCTAGCATCGCTCGATCAGCAGCGGATCGTCGCCGCCATTAACCAGGCGGAGAAGAGAACCTCGGGCGAGATCCGCATCCACATCCAGCCGAAAGGGGGCGACGACATTCGCGTCATCGCAGAGCGTACATTCGAGCGCCTGGGGATGACCAAGACTGCGCTCCGCAGCGGGGTGCTGCTTTTCATCGCATCCGAGGAACAACGCTTCGTGATTCTCGGCGACCGGGGAATCAACGAGAAGGCGCCCGCGGGTTTCTGGGACGAGATCGCTGCGAAACTGACGATTCGCTTCAAGGCGGGAGAGCTCACGGAGGGCATCGTCGAGGCGATCCACAGCGCAGGCGAAGAGCTGCGACACGACTTTCCGCGCACCGAAGCGGACACCGACGAACTCTCCAACGACATCAACATCGAGCATCACTAGTGTGGTGTGAGACACCACGCTAGTGCGAGAGACTCCGGTCGTGCCTCCTGCCAGCGTCGTCATCGCGCTCGGTTCCAATCTTGGGGATCGTGCCCATCACCTGCGGCGCGCCATCTCCGCGCTGCCCATCCGCGTCGTGCGCGTCAGTACGTTTCACGACACAGCGCCCGTGAACGCCCCCCCGGGGTCTCCTCGATTTCTCAACGCGGTGGTGACCGGCTACAGCTCGCTCAGTCCTGTAGCCCTCATGGACGCGCTTCTCGATCTGGAGCGCCGGCTGGGCCGTATCCGCGCAGGCCACCGCAACGAGCCGCGGACGATTGACCTCGACCTGATCCTGCATGGGGCGACGCGCATGCGTACGCGCGCGCTCACACTGCCTCATCCGCGAGCCCATGAGCGCGGCTTCGTGATGACGCCGCTTCGCGAGGTGACAGACCGCATTCCGCCGAGTCTTCGGAACCGGATCCTCTAATGGCCGACGCCGGGCGGCGCCAGGGTCTGCGCGGCCGCCAGCGCTGGTTGCTCCTAGCGAGCTACGCCTCAGACCGACGAGATGTACCAACCATCAAGCTCGCCGGGTCTCGCGACACTCTCCCTTCGAGACCCTTCTCCCCCGAGAGGGGGAGAAGGTGACGAAGGCGGATGAGGGGGCTCAATCGGCAGACGATCCGTCAGGGGATGAGACGAAT
>JANMSA010001145.1:0-2447 GCA_031388865.1 Acidobacteriota bacterium
TGCGGCAACTCCCCGAACGGCTCGGCATGCCGTTCGGATGGCCGCGCGCGATGAAGGTGTTCGTCAACAGCCTGTCGGACATGTTCCACGACGAGGTGCCGCTGGAATTCATCCAGAGAGCCTTCGCCGTCATGCGGGCGACCCCGTGGCACACGTACCAGGTGTTGACGAAGCGGGCCGAACGCCTTGCGCGGGTTGCGGCCGATCTCCACTGGCCCGAGAACGTCTGGATGGGCGTCAGCGTCGAGAACGCCGTATTCCTGCACCGCGTCGACCACTTGCGCGGCACGCGAGCGCACGTCAAGTTCCTGTCTCTCGAACCGCTCCTGGGTCCACTGCCGAACCTCGACCTACGACACATCGATTGGGTGATCGTTGGCGGAGAGTCCGGCCCGCACGCCAGGCCGATGAACCCGCCCTGGGTGAGCGACATTCGGGATCAGTGCGGGGATGCGGGAGTCGCGTTTTTCTTCAAGCAGTGGGGTGGCGTCTTCAAGAGCCGAACAGGACGTGAACTGGAAGGCCGCACGTGGAGTCAGATGCCTGATGAGCGACGGACGCTCCGTGCGGCGGTGAGCACGCATTCGGCGTCGCCATGCCGGTGACCCTCTCGAAGACGCAGGGCGGTGGCGGCGGAACCGGTCGGGGTAGAGTCCATGGCGTACCCCCGTTGTCCAGGACGCGTTGGGGAACGATCCGTGCCACAGCGAGTGGGCTTGGAGAAGTGACCGCTGGACATATATGATGGATTCATGGTGCCAGACGCCCTCTTCGCCGTGCCGTCGTGGCTCTCCGGTGCGGCTCGCTCTCTCGACCTTGCCGGTCAGTTCGACGAGTACAACGAGAGTCCGACCGAAGAGATTGCCGATGCCAAAGCGCTCTTCTGCGATTGGCGCGCGGTCGGAGAATCGCTCCTCGATGCCATGAGGACGTTCCGACGTGAGCCGCAAGCACAAACCACACAGCCCGAATAACCCCGTCAGAGTGGCCGATCCAGGCGCCCTCGACGCGCGACAATCTCAAGCAGCTGCACGCCGAGTCAGCACCTCTATATCCGCATTTCAAGGACCGCTCCCGCCGCCCGAGATGCTGGAACGCTACAACCAGATCGTTCCAAACGGAGCCGATCGGATTATCGCAATGGCTGAAAGCCAACTGCGGCATCGCCACCGGCTCGAGGGCACGGTCGTCGATGGGAACGTCGCGGCGCAGAAACGGGGACAACTGTTTGCCTTTGTTCTCGGCTTCATCGCAATTGTTGGCGGGATCGTCCTCATCGTTCTGGACAAGGACGCGCAAGGACTGGCCGCTATCATCTCAGCGTTTGTCGCGCTGGCGGGCGTGTTCATCTACGGTCGATGGGAACAGGAACGTGAAAGGGAGCGGAAGCGGCAGGAGGCGAGAGCTGTCGCCGAGCACCCCCGGCTACCTTTCGAATCAGCGTAACCCTCGGCCTGCTCGAATCCCGACCCGCTGCGAGACACGATGGCCAAGAAACCGAAGTCCTCGACCGAGATCACGTCGATCCGCCACAAGAAGGACACGCGCGTGAACATTCCGACCGAGGAGCTGCGCGACTTCATGGCCGAGGACGAGAAGGCGCCGAAGGCAAAGCTCTACCCGCGCGATCCGTCGCTCGATCCCCAGCTCGTGTGGAAAGGGAAGGACGAGCAGGACTCGGCCGCGCTCGAGGTGCCCGTCGTCCCGAACTACATCCAGGAGAAGGTGCATCCGCAGGCGCTCGTCGAGAACCTGCGCGCCACGGCAAAAGCGGGCGAGCCGGAGCCCGAGCTGACGCTCTTCAGCGACTTCAACGGCATGACTGATGCCGACTTCGACAAGAAGGTGGACTTCTACCACCACGACCAGCACTGGTCGAACCGGATGATCCTCGGCGACTCGCTGCTCGTGATGACGAGCCTCGCCGAGAAGGAAGGGCTGAAGGGGAAGGTCCAGACGATCTATTTCGACCCGCCGTACGGCATCAAGTTCGGCTCGAACTGGCAGGTCTCGACGCGCAAGCGCGACGTCAAGGACGGCAAGGCCGAGGACGCCACGCGCCAGCCCGAACAGATCCGTGCCTTCCGCGACACCTGGCAGCTCGGCATTCACTCTTACCTTGCCTACATTCGCGACCGCCTCACCGCGATGCGCGAGTTGCTTACCGAGAGCGGGTCGATCTTTGTCCAAATCGGCGATGAGAACGTGCATTTGGTGCGCTGTGTGCTCGATGAGGTCTTTGGGAGTGAGAACTTTCTCAGCTTCGTCACCTATTCAAAGACTGCCGGCGCGACCTCGGAGTTCTTGCCAGGGACTGCGGACTACATACTTTGGTACGCCAAGCGCAGAGAAGCCGTGAAGTACCGGGCGTTGTTCAACGAAAAGGCGATGGGCGGATCCGGCGCTGCGAAGTACGATCAATTGGAGCTGCAGGGCGGGTCGCGTCG
>JANMSA010000256.1:0-2722 GCA_031388865.1 Acidobacteriota bacterium
CTGGTCCAGCGACTCCAGCGAGGTCTGGAAAAGGTCGTACTGACGGGAAATCCCGCTGGTGAGGTCCGAGGTGAAGTCGTTCACCCGCTCATTGTACGAGGGGTAGTTCACGAGTGGGGGTCTGACCCCACCCGTGAACTCAACCACCACGGCGCGACGGGCTCCAGCCCGCCGCGCCCCGGGAGGCAGCTGCTACTGCGAGATGACCAGTTCTACGCGGCGGTTCTGCTGGCGTCCCGCGGCGGTGTCGTTGGTGGCGACTGGCGAGGTTTCGCCGAGGCCGGTCATGGTGATCTTGGAGGAGGGGACGCCACGACTGACCAGATAGTCGCGGACGGCGGTGGCACGGCGTTCGGAGAGTGCCTGGTTGAGAGCGTCCGTGCCTTTGCTGTCTGTGTGTCCCTCGACCGCGATGGACGTTTCAGCGTTGATGCGCAACTGGTCGGCGATCTTGGTCAGGGTGTTGCGCGCACCTGCCTTCAACACGGACTTGCCCGAGTCGAAGAACAATCCCGGCAGCGTCACGATGAAACCGCGCTCGCTGGTGCGGGTGGCGGCGAGCTTGGAGAGCGCCGCCTGCATTGCGCTCATACGCTCCAGATTCGCGGAGTCCCGGCGCCCCAGCTCCTCGCGCGCTCGCGTGAGCTCGGCTTCCGTCTGAGCCGTGGCCGCGCGCGCTCGTGCGAGCTCCGCCTCCGTCTGCGCCGTGGTCTCGCGGGCCCGCGTGAGCTCTGCTTCGGTTTCTGCAGTGCGGGTGCGTTCTTCGGCGATTTGCTGGCGCAACATTTCTGACTGCGCCTGGGCCTCAGCACTTCTGCGCTCCGATTCTGCGATCGCTGCCGCACGGGAAGCGTCCGCTTCGACGCGGCGGCGCTCACTCTCGGCGCGCTCCGCCACGAGGCGCTGCAGATCCTCGCGCTGACCGCGAAGCTCGTTTTCGCGCTGCGCGAGAACTTCCGCTGTGAGGCGTCCTTCGCTGCGCTCCCGTTCGAGCGCCGATTCCAGACCGCTGATCTGATTGCCGAGTGACGTTTCGTTCAGGCGCTCGCGCTCCTGGATCGTGCGCAGAGACATGGACTGGTCTTCGACCTGCCGGCGCAGCTGCTCGACTTCGACGCTCGACGATCCGCGCTCGCTCAGTGCGATCTGATAACGTCCGATGAGCTCTGTGAGCGTCAGCTCGGCGGCAAGCCGTGCGGCGCGATCTTCATCGAGACGGGTGCGGAACTGAGTCTCGGTCTGGGCGACCTGCTGGCGCAGCCGTTCGACCTCAGCCTGCTCGGCCTGGCGGTTTGCGGACTCCGCGGCGAGCTGACGGCGGAGCTCTGCGGACTGCCGCTCTGCTTCGAGGCGGCGCTCCTGTTCCTGCTGGGCTCTGGTGTCTGCAGCACGCTGTGCCAGCCGGGTGCGCTCGCTGCGTAGCTCCGGCAGATTGGGCGAGATGGCGTTGCGGCGCGCCACGTACTCTGCCCGGCGCGAAAGCATCTCGGCGATGTACGCGAGATGGTCCGCACGCTCGTCCTGCTTCTCTCGCTTCGCCAGCATGCGCGCGGTTCCCAGGATGGACTCGGCGCGCTTGAGCTCGGAACCTGCGACACGATCGCCGCCGGCCAGGCGCGCAGTCTTCAGCGCGTTTTCCGCGACGATCACACGATCGGCCGAGGTGAGGCCGCGGGTCATGGATCCCGCGGGCTCGTAGAGCGCGATCATCGCGGGAGTGACGCCGAAGGTACCGATGTCCGTGCGCAGGTTGCGGATCTCGGTGTTCGCGGCCACGAGGTGCGCGAGCGCTTCCGCTGCTGCCGCGGCGTTCCCGCCTTCGATGGCGCGGAGCGTTGCACGCTGGCGCGTTTCGCTGTCGTTGCTGTTCCACGTCGAACGAGCCTGCTGCAGGCGATCGGTCGCCTCGTTGTACAGGTCCGTCGCGAGGGTTGCGGCGCCAGCGGCCTGGGCAGAACGAAGAAGCGACTCGGCCGCGGCCAGCTGCGATTGGGCGGCCGTCTTCTCGCGGACGGCGGTCGATTGAGCTGCGAGAGGTGTGGCCAGCGAGAGTGCCAGCAGGACCCCGGATATCGTGTTTTGTAATCTCATGCTCATGGACAGGTGCAAGATCCGGGCGCGAATTAGCGGCAACGGCCGCGCTCGCTTGGGATCGGTCGGCGGTTGGCAGTTGGCAAAATCACCCCCGCCCTCGCGGCGCTCGCTTGCTGAAAGAGCGGCAGGGCAGAGGGCAGTGGGCAGTACGCAATGGGCACGGGCGTTTGGGTGGGGGTTGTGGCGATCTGGTCTCAACACGCCGGAGGCCGGGGAGCCGGTCCTCGAGGCAGAGGTGGATGCACTCTTCCTAGCGCTCGCGTGGGAACTGCCTGATTCAGATCGCGTTTGCGAGTCGATCCGCGTGAACGGCTGTGGCGGCGGCGAGGACCAGTTCAGAGAGCTGCCGCACGTCGAACGGCTTGCGCACGATCGAACTGACTACGCTACCATCGAGTCGTCCGAGCTCTTCCGGGCCATCCTGCCCGGCGGTGACGACGATTACCGCGGGGCGAGGGCTCATGTCCCTCATCTGTTCCGCGACTTCATAACCACTCATCAACGGCATCATCAGGTCGAGCAGAAGGACATCGAAGCGAAAGGATCGCATCTTCTGCATCGCCTCGACACCATTGGCGGCAGTCTCGACGCGACAGCCACTGCGTTCCGTGACGGTTCGGAGCAGGTT
>JANMSA010001093.1:0-3268 GCA_031388865.1 Acidobacteriota bacterium
CCGAAGCGCGGCATCGCCGGCTTGCACGCAGCACGCCGCCGGCGTGCGACGCGACAGCTTCCACTGGTTTGCGCGAAGCGGGGCATCGCGGGCTTGCGCGCCGGACGGGTGGTGGATGTGCACGCCGGAGGCGTGGTGGCGAATAGCCGGTGGTTGAGCGCGTCAGCGCGGGTACCACCGGAAGGTAAGGGATGTTGTTTGCGCCCCGGCAGGGGCGCGGGACCCGACGGGGATGGGACGCAGATGATGAGGGACCCGTTCAACCGGTGGTTTTTCGCAGATGTGAAACGATGCATGGAATCTCTTGCATAAAGAAGCGAGACTCCCATTGACGCCGAATTTCAGCGGGTCTTTGTCCCGGCGATGGGAGTGGATCTTCATCGCGGTCGCCTCGGGGATCAAACTGTGGCTGACTGCGGCGCGAACCGTCGAGGCGATGGGGTGGGCGGCGTACGACGATTTCTGGTTTTTGCAGAGGGCTCAATCGATCCTGGAAGGGCACTGGCTCGGCGACTACGACCACCTGACCCTCATCAAAGGCCCGGGGTACCCACTCTGGATCGCTCTGGTCTCGTCGCTGGGAATCCCTCTCCTGTTCGCGCAACAGTTGCTGTACACCGTGGCCTGTCTCGCGGTGGGCCTTGCACTCGCGCCGGCGCTGCCCTCGCCGGTGGCGCGTCTCGGTCTGTTTGTCGTCCTTCTCTTCAATCCGATGAGCTTCTCGGACGAGATTGCAACTCGGGTCACGCGAGAAGGGGTCTACCCCGCCATGACCCTCCTGGTTTTCGCCGGAGTGGCAGGCGTGACCCTTCGGCTGGACGCAAGCCGGAGCGTGGTGCTGCGCTGGCTGCTGGTGACTGGTGTCGCGACCGCAGTCTTCTGGCATACCCGCGAGGAGGGCGTTTGGGTGCTGCCCCTCTTGGCATTGGCGCTCGTCGCTCTGTTCCGTTGGGTCATCGCCGGCTCCCAGCGGTGGCAGCGGGCGGTGCTGGGGGTGGCGATGCCCAGCCTGATCGTCGTCGCAGCGCACCTTGCGATCACCGTGGCGAATGGCCGGCACTATGAGACGTTCGAGGTCGTGGAGGTCAAGGAAGAATCGTTCCTTCGTGCTTACGGCAGTCTCACACGTGTGCGCCAGCATCCTGCGCAGCCCCGCATTCCGGTGCCGAAAGAATCGCGCGAGCGCGTGTATCTCGTCAGCCCCGCATTTGCGGAGTTGCGTCCCTTTCTCGAAGGACCCTCCGGCGCGGGGTGGGCGAAGAACTCGCCGCTGGAAGCCAGAGGCGACTTCGGCGGTGCCGTGTTCCTGTGGGCCTTCCGCGATGCCGTCGCGAAAGCGGGTTACTACGAGCGCGGCGCACTCGCCGCCGAGGAGTACTACGAACGTCTCAGCCGGGAGATCGAGGCGGCCAGGCTGGAGGGACGACTCGACGCCAGACCCGCGCGAGGCTCCCTCCTTCCGCCGATCCTGCACGGACAGAGGCGCGAGATCGTGCGGACGTGGAAGGAGGGCCTGACCAGAGTCCTCACCTTCGCCGAGTTTGCTGTGACTCCGAGGCATTCGCAGGGATTGGAAGCAGAATTGCGCGAATACGCTGAGATCACCCGCTCACGGCTGGCACCACGAACTGCGAGGATCGAAAGCATGCATCTTCTGGGTTGGGTCGTCCACGTCGATGGTGCGCTCGACATCACCATCGTGCAGTCAGACGGAGGGCCTCTTCGTGGTGCGCAGGTGATGCGGCTCCCAAGCCCCGATCTCTATGAGCACCTCAAGAACAGTTGGAAGGAGTTTCCTCCGGCGCGTCACGCCCGCTTCGACATCCGTGTGCCCGCCACCGACGCTGCGCACCTTGTTCTTTCCCTCCGGGGACGTGAGATTGAGCGCATCCCGCTGGGCCACCAGACGCCGATGACGTCGGCGCCCGATGTACGGATGGTGGTGGATGTGTTCGAAGTCGGAGTTGCCAGGCCTCGACTCAGCTCGCTCAGCTTCCACGACGCGTTTCGGCTCCGCGTGCTTTCCTCGATCGGCCAGGCCTATCAACTCGCTTTCGCACCGGTGTTTTTGCTGGCAGCGCTGTTCTATCTGCCCAACGTGCGGTGGCTGGCGCAGGTTCGAGACTGGAGGATGGTCGTACTCGTCGCCGGTCTCCTCGCGGCGATCCTCACTCGCGTGCTGCTTCTCTCCATGATCGGCGTCACCTCCTTCTGGGTGTTTACCGGGGGATACCAGGCGCCCTCCCATGCGTTCCTGCTGATCGCATGCGTGCTGATGGCGCACGACGCCGTCATCGCTGTGCGTTCGCGCTGGCTCAGACGATCGACTGCGCCAGTTTCTTCGTAGCGGCCGCTGTTCGCCATGCGGCCGTGCAAGGACGCGTCGTCTGTTACGCTACCGGAACTGCGCGCGGCGTGTGAACACTGCCACGGGCGGGAGTGCGGCGTATGACGGCGACCAATCCCCTGAACGATCGTGCCGAGATCGAACGTCTGATCAAGGGCCACGGTCGCTGGTGGCACGAGATCGAGGTCGCTCCCGGTCTGTTCACGCCCGGTGACGACTCCAATCGGATGAAGCTTCCGATCCTCGACGCCATCGGTTTTCCTCGTGACATGCGGGGACTCCGAGCGCTCGATGTCGGGTGTTCAGACGGGTTCTTCTCGTTCGAAATGGAGAAGAGAGGCGCCTCTGT
This sequence comes from Acidobacteriota bacterium, assembly GCA_031388865.1. Taxonomy (GTDB): domain Bacteria; phylum Acidobacteriota; class Thermoanaerobaculia; order Gp7-AA8; family Gp7-AA8; genus QHVT01. The sequence goes on from JANMSA010001093.1 coordinate 2,697, forward strand.
GCTGGCGATCGATTTCGTTCCCGAGGACTACACCGGGTTCTCCGTGGCCCGGCGGATTCTTGGAAGTCACGCCGAGTATCGGATGGACAACGTCTACAACCTCACTCCCGAAACGTACGGCGAGTTCGACGTGGTCTTGTTCATGGGTGTTCTCTACCACCTGCGCAATCCGCTGGGCGGGCTCGATGCCGTACGTTCGGTCACGAAAGAGAACGGGCTTCTCTTCGTGGGCACCATGATGATCGACGAATACCTGCAGCTGCCGGACGGAACGATCACTACTCTGGCGGAGCTGAATCCTACACTCGCGGAAGTGCCGCTGTGGCAGGCGTATCCACGCGACAGCTTGAACGGTGACTTCACGAACTGCTTCGCTCCCAACCGAAAGGCCCTCGTTGCCGCGCTGGAGGAATCGCAGTTTCGCGTGGAGCAGGTCTCGACGGTATCCATGGGCGGCTACGTTCGCGCCGTCGCAACTCACGACGCCATGACCGGAAAGTACCAGCGTCTCGATGCGCGTCTCCACAAGACACCGTTCGATCCGGACGTTCCCTACTTCCTCGACGAGCAAG